>CAJXKU010000128.1 GCA_913055945.1 uncultured Lentisphaerota bacterium
AAACTTGTGCTCAACGGCCGCCTTGTCGAACATGAAGAACCTGTAGCCGAAACTCATCTGGCCAATCTCGACGAAGATATGAGCGAATCGGAGAACCTCGCAGACGCATACCCCGAACGCACGGCGGAACTGAAGCGCCAAGCCGAAGAATGGCGCAGAGAGATCGAAGAAAGGTGGGAACGCGAGTTCAGCGTGAAAAAACAGGGAACTACAAGCCGGCAGGGATAAACTGAGTCTTCTCTCACTTAAATCACAATCTTCGAAGAAAGGAGGAAGACACCATGGAGGAAACCAGCGGCAAAATTTCAGCGGTTCTCGTCGGATGCGGTGGCATGGCGAATGCCTGGCTGAACGCAGCCGATGAACTGCCGGATCTTGATATCACGGCGCTTGTTGATGTAGATATCGATAAAGCTGTCCAACTCAGGGAAAAATACGCCCTCTCTTCCGCAAAAACAGCCTCATCCCTGGGAGAAATCCTGACTTCCGTCAAGCCGGATGCTGTATTTGACTGTACTGTACCCGAAGCTCATGCGGACGTAACCCTCGAAGCTTTGAACAATGGCTGCCATGTCCTCGGGGAGAAGCCCATGGCGGATTCGCTGGATAAAGCACAAAAAATGATGCAGACAGCACAGGCTAACAATCGCATTTACGCCGTGATCAAGAACCGCCGCTATACCAATCCCATTATCAAGTATCGGGATACCGTCACCTCATCCCCGATCGGGGATATCACCACTGTCAACGCAGATTTTTTCATGGGGCCGCGCTTCGGCGGGTTCCGCGCTGTTATGGATCACGTACTCCTGCGTGATATGGCGATCCACTCGTTTGATCAGGCCAGATTCATTTCCGGTAAAGATCCGGTCTCAGTCTACTGCCATGAATGGAATCCGAAAGGCTCATGGTTCAAACATGGCGCCTCAGCGGTCGCGATTTTCGAAATGACCGATGACGTAGTTTTTACTTATCGCGGAAGCTGGTGTGCTCAAGGCTTGCCGACAGCATGGGAATGTGAATGGCGTACGATAGGGACAGATGGTACGGCAACCTGGGACGGCAAAGACGATATACGCTGCCAGAGTGTGACACGCACCGAGGATGGAGAAATCAGCCTGCAGGACCATGCCCCGGCTGAACCATCCCCCCTCTCCCATACCGGACACGCCGGCCTTATCCGCGAATTCACAGATTGTGTAAAGCACGGCGGCACGCCTCAAACGGATTGTACAAACAATATCAAAAGTTTTGCTATGGTGGAAGCGGCCGTGAAAAGCGCAGAAACAGGCGAAAAAGTCCCGGTGGAGATACCGGCGACAACCACTGCGTGAGCCGCCCGCCGAAAAACCATAGGGCTATCTCCGTACACCCCCATCCGCTACCTGGAACCTAAAATTTAGGTTGAAGCATTATTTTCATCCTGCTTGTCAGCGCAGAGTGTCAGTTTGCAAGTGATCGACGAAGTCGCAAGATCCCGACCTTTATAAAGTGTCGGGGTCGATCTTTCGGCGTGCGGCGCGCTCGGTGCGCCGCTTTGCACTGGGCGCAGGCATTGCATGCAGCGTCACAAAAGCACCCTCGATGGTAACGACATGCTAAACGCAGGGACTGCGTCCAGCCAGACAAATACACCATGGATGTACTTGTCCCGCTCCACGCAGAATCATATCAGCCCCGAGCACAATTCTGCACATTTCACAATAAGCGATGACAAGTTATAGTTCCCCTCTCTGGACAAACGGAACGTTACGCTTTAAACGGGCTGTACGCCGGTAACCGAAGATAGCGATATTCCGGAGAGATGTGTAAACGGCAGGCCGCCCGATAGCGTTCAACAGACGCTTTTACGATCTACAGGAAGGAAGAAAATTCCGCGCAACAGTGTAATGATACGCTGCGCTGCTGGAAGTACGGAATCTGTAACGTATACGCAAGCTGCAGAAAGGAGCTTAACCGATGGAAGACACATATTTACAGAAATTATTCGCTGAACGTATCGGGGGCGAACAATTCGGCAAAGACACCAAAATCTACAAATTCGAGAGAATCAAGCGTGCGAAGGCTTCTGCCAAAGAAAACAATCCCCGGAGCGAACTCATCGATATGGGGATCGGCGAACCCGATCAACCCGCCTTTGAAGGCGTTGTGAACACACTGGCCCAAGAGGCAGGAAAACCTGAAAACAGAACATACGCAGACAACGGAATTCCGGAGTTTTACGACGCTGCATCGGATTATATGAGAGATTTGTATAACGTCACGATCGACCCTGAAACGGAAATCTGTCATTCAATCGGCAGTAAGATCGCCATGGTGCTTCTCCCGGCCTGTTTCATCAATCCCGGCGACATCTCGATCATGACGGTGCCGGGATATCCGGTCCTGGGCACATGGACAAAATACTTCGGGGGTGATTTGGTCAATCTGCCGCTAAAGAAAGAAAACGGTTTTCTCCCCAACCTGCAGTCGTTATCCAGCGATCAGCTTGAGCGAGCAAAGCTGTTGTACCTCAATTACCCGAACAATCCGACGGGCGCTTCGGCCTCTCCGGAATTTTTTGACGCCGCTATCGAGTTTGCGCAGCGGAATAACCTGTTGATTGTCTCGGACGCAGCGTATGCGCCGTTAAACTTCGACGGCGAACCGCTCAGCATCCTTTCCCGTCCCGGCGGCAAAGATGTGGCTGTGGAGCTGCACAGCATGTCCAAAGGGTTCAATATGACCGGCTGGCGCCTGGGCTGGGTCTGCGGAAACAAGGATGCAGTGAAGGCTTATGCCACAGTCAAAGACAACGCGGACAGTGGCCAGTTCCGTGCAATCCAGAAAGCGAGCATTTGGGCTCTCCGGCACCACCGCGAGTTGACCCCCGGCATAGTAGAAAAGTACCAGCGCCGCCTTCAGGGGCTGGTAGATGTTCTGCAGGAAATCGGATTTGATGCACAATTGCCCGGCGGAACGTTCTACTTGTACGTCGAAATCCCTAAAGGCATCCGTAACGGACGCCGCTTCGAAAATGCAGAAGATTTCTGCGAGTGGATGATTACGGAAAAACTGATCAGTACCGTGCCATGGGACGACGCGGGACATTTCGTGCGCTTCAGTGCTACCTTCCCGGCACAGGATCTGGAGGACGAACAACGAATCCTGAACGAGATCAAACAGCGCCTGATGGAAGCAGACTTCGAATTCTGAAGCATCGGGCGTAAATATCCGGACTGGCGGGGCACCTCTTTCCCTGGTGCCCACCTTTTTTCGAAATGGGACTTGGGTCTGAACAGCGTACGTGCCCCCCGCGTGTATGCGTAAAGATCAGCCCCTGGGACAGGCGCCATTACCAAGGGCCAGAGCTCACGTTATGTTGCGCGCAACATAACACTCGTACTTTTTATCAGCGCAGGGCGTCAGTTCAACTCATAATCTTCATCCTGTTTATCCTAAATTTTAGGTTTATGTGTCTATCGGCGTATTCGCCCAATTTTCATTCGGCTCCGGGCCGAGCACGAGTCTCAGATGGCCGCCTTCAACAATGGTGCGATGGTATATCCACCATGTCTCCAATGGCCTGCCGTTCAACTCAGCAGACTGGATGTAGCGATCCCCCGCCCCGTTATTTTCAGTCTCTATGGTGAAGGTCGTGCCGGAATAATACTCGGGGTCGAGGTTGATAACGATCCGGTCAAAAACGGGGCTGGACAATTCAAGAAACGGTTCCTGATCACATCCTCCGTGTACGCTGAACAGCCCGATGGCCATCAGGGCATTAAGAGACCCCATAAACCCCTGGTCTTCGTCGCCGCCATAGCCGGCGTAAGGTGTAATGTCGCTTTTGACCGCTTGCACAATTCTGCGTACCCACTTCTGGGTTAACCAGGGCGCTCCCGCATGATTGAACAGGTGTGCCAGATACGTACAAGGTTGATTGCCGTAATCCATATAACCTTCATTATGCCTGCCGTGAGGAGCAATAAAATCATGCGCTTCCGCCATCCGGAACAAGTTGTCGAGTTCGGTTATAAACGTTTCGCGGGAACCGAACAGCTCAATCAGTCCCGGCACATCATGGGGCGCATACCAGCGGTAATGATAGGCATTTCCTTCTTCCCATCCTTCCTGCGACATGGGGTCGAACGGCTCTACGAACGATCCATCCATATTTCTGGGGCGCATAAACTTCGTATCGGGATCCCAGAGATGCCGGTAGTTTTCAGAGCGTCCCATAAGTTTGTCGTAGTCGTCATACTGTCCGAGTTCTTTCGCCAGTTGTGCCAATGCCCAGTCGTGGTAAGCATATTCCAGGGTCATAGTGGCTGCGGCGTGGGTGTGAAAGGCGTCCGCTTCGATTCCCTGCGGAACATACCCTCGCTCGAGGTAGAACTCAACGCCGCCACCCCGACAACTTTGGTGTTCATACCCGGCTTTGCTCATTAAACCGCCCGGAGCGTGATTCTTGATCATCCCGCGGTATGCCGTTTCGATATCAAACGTGCGAATGCCCTGCATCCAGGCTGAAACCAATAAGGTTGTTGAGGTAGGAGCCGTCATGACAAATGTATAGTTGCCCCCGGAGGGCCCCCGAGGAATCAATCCCCCATTCCGATACATATCCAGAAATGTATTACAGAAGTTATGGGTGATTTGAGGACAAACAAGCGGCCATAACACATTGATTGTCCATGCGGCGCCCCACAACGCATCGGAGTTATGGTGATCGTAACGCGGCAATCCGTTATCATCCGGGGGGATCTGCCGCACCTGCGGCTGGATGCCGGTCATATCCAGATACGTGCCGGCAGCATCACTCACGCGACGACGTCCCTTCTGCGCATGAAAAAGATCCGTATAGAACTTCGTCTTCTGGGCATCTGTTCCCCCTTCGACCCGGATACGTTTCAGCGAATCGTTCCATTCGCGCCATGCATCGGATCGTACGGCATCGAAATCCCAGTGATCACACTCCCGGACGACATTGTCTTTGGCATATTCGGCACCGCAATATGATATTCCCACGCGCAATTGCAGAACAGTACCGGCTTCCACGTCGTACCCCACAGCAAGTCCGCTGTTGCGGGTTCTCCCGTTCAGCTTCTCGACACTACCATCATTGTACCAACAAACGCATTCGGTCGGGGTGTCATCAAACTGGATGTAAAAGTATATTTTTGTCCGCTTAGGACGTCGGCGCGTAGCCTCGTTTTCTACGTAACCGGCAAATGCGTTATCATCAACTTGTTCCAGAACGCAATCCGACATCGGCAACATAATTGTAGCGGGCAGATCCAGAAGTATCCAGGCTCTACCGGCTTCATTGAATGTGTAACGGTGAAAGCCGACGCGAACAGTGGCCGTCAGTTCAGCGCGAATGTTATAATCTTCCAGCGTAAGCGCATGGTATCCGGGTTCGGCAACTTCGGACTTGTGGCTGAAGCGGGATTTATATTGATTACTGCCTTGAGGGCCTCTCATCTCTCCAAGCGTAGGCATCACAGGTATGCCGCAGAGTTGCCACGCATGGACATGGCTGAACCAGAGAACATGCGAGTCGGTATATCTATAGCCACTCTTCCAGGCATTTTCGCCCGCACGCGTATCCGGGCTTAGGTTCACCATACCGAAAGGGCGACTGGCGGTGGTTAAGAAGAAAAAACGGCGGTTCGCTGTATCAATCAAAGGATCGACCCAATCCACAGGTTCCATCATCTCGCGACTTTTCATTCTCTTTGCGCCTCTACGTTGCTTCTTTTACGTTCTTCGTCCAGACGGGAACAGCTTGACTGGTAAGATAACTCCGGTATATCAATGCTGCTCAGAAAGTCTCTGCAACGTTAAAAGATTACCCCGTAGGAATTGCCTTCATCTCTTTAAAAACCAGCTGTTGTTTTCCCTCCGAACGCAAATGAAAGAAATCAACATTTCTTAACGATCAGGAATATGTGCTCGGATCCTTTTCAGCCATAATGTCGATCACCGTCTACCGCACCGTGCCTCGCACAAATTCACGGAACGCACGGCGGAATTGTTCACTGTCGACTTGCTCGAGGGCTTCAATAATGCTATGTTGAGCCACGTTATTCCTGCTATGAATTCCCACGACTGTCATGCTGTGGACGCGCCGGAAATTGCCGTCCATTTTACTTTTCCGAATTCAGGTTCAGAGATAAGGGAATATGTTGAATGAATGAGCACCGCTCCACTCGTGTATTAAACGGCGTCTGGCATATCAGATTCGATCCGGACAACGAGGGCCGGGAAGAACGCTGGCAGTCGGATCCGGCATTGATTAAGACGCAAGGTCGGGAGATAGAAGTCCCTTCGTGTTGGGAGGAAGTGGAAGAAGATTACCAGGGCGTAGCCTGGTATATGCTGCAATTCAACGCAGAGAATGACCTTGAACAAGGGCGGCGACATCTTCGTTTTGACGCAGTCAATTACCACGCGGAAGTCTGGCTCAACGGGACGGCATTAGGCAAACACGACGGTGGTTTTACACCATTTGCGTTTGATGTCAGTGATGTCCTGGAAGAGGAAGAAAACACGCTTGTTCTCCGCGTACTGAGTCCCTTGATCACCCGTAATGTAACAATCGACGGCATTGGACCAAATGAATTTCCGTCCTGGCGCGGAGCCGTCTGCGGTGGTATCTGGCAGGAGGTCAAACTGATATCCACGGCAGATATCTACATCTCCGATCTTTATGCCGAGCCTCTGGTCGCAGAACAGAACGTTTTGGCTCACTGCACAGTGCAGAACACATTACTGCGCAGAAGCCAAGTGGATTTCCGTATCCAAGTCGCCTTAAAGGATGCTGCGGAAGAAAATACAGAAACAACGTACACTCTTGAACTTAACCCCGGAGAAACAACTGTTCAATTCGAATTACCGGTCCAGCCCATGCACTGGTGGACACCGGATCATCCCACGCTTTACGAACTTACGGCCACTTGTACAAGCTCCGAAGGCGGCAGCGACAGCGTAGCGGAGTCTTTCGGCATGCGGGAATTCACTGTCAAGGAGGGCCGTTTTTACCTGAACGGCGAAGAAATTTTTGTGAAGGCAGGTTTCTGGGAAGGAGTGTATCCGAACACGCCTGCGTACCCACCCGACGAAGCGTTCCTGCGCAAAGAACTGAAACGAGCGAAAGAGGCCGGATTCAATGTCCTTCGACCGTGGCGGCATCCGCCCCCGCCGCCTACACTGGAGATATGCGATGAAATGGGCCTGATGATCATCGACACACCGCCGATTCAGTGTATGCGTCGTTGGCCTGCCGAAACACCCTACTTGGCGCAACGTGTGGAAAACGAAATACGAGAAATGGTCTTGCGCGACCGCAATCACGCCTCTGTGATATGTTGGGAGTTGTTTAACGAAATAGCTCGAAAATGCCTGGAGCGTATCAAGCATAGTATGAGTTTAAGGGCACGTGAATTGGATCCGACGCGTCTGATCATTGATGAGTCGGGCGGTTGGGGCCAATCCGGAGCTCACTTTTATGCCCCCTTCAGCCGCGAACCGGTTCCTATCAACGAAATTCACAGCTACCGTCGTGCGCCTGTATCACAGGAATCTTATGACTTTTATCGAAACATTGGACAAGAATCTGACCGGGAAAACAATACGGTTATCACTGGTGGAGAGTCAGTATTTATATCGGAAATCGGCTACGGCGGTATACCCGATTTAGAAGACAACATGGAAAAGTACCGCGCCTATGGCAATCCCTTGTCTCCGGATTACGGGTACCACGCACGGTTGCACGATTCGCTGAGCCGAACGCTGGAGGAAACCGGATTGCAGGCAGTATTCGGGGGCGTCGGGGGTTTCTGCCGTGCGTCGCAGCATTTACAAGCTGTTGGTAATAAACTGCAGCTTGAGGCCTGCCGACTGAATCCGCTGGTGTCCGGGTACTGTTTGCATGCCTTCACCGACGGGGATTGGATTATCGATGCAGGCGTGCTGGATATGTGGCGTAATCCGAAAAAAGTCTTTGAGACGATCCGGCAGGTCAACGACGTTACATACCCTGCCGTCCGCGTAGAGCCGGGCATCGTAAAACAGGGTGCCGTCGCAGGTTTGACCGTAACCGTTGTCTCCGAGGTAGATACGGAAAAAGCCGAGTTGCGCGTAGAGGTTTTCGACAAGGAAACTACAATACTTGATGAAAAGATTGAGTGCAATATCTGCCGAGGCATTCGGCAGGTAGTGTGGAAGGAGATTGATACCAAACGCCTGGAGTACGACGTAACCGCACGGGTGACGCTTGACGCAGACGGTCGGAACCGGAAAAATACGTACACATTCTCAGTCCTGCCGAAGAACGATAAAACAGTGCCGTTCACCGTGTTTGATCCTCTTGGTTCGCTTGCACCGTCCCTGCAGGACGCTGGATACGATTTTGAACATTGGAAACAATCCTCAAACCACCCTGTAGTCGTGGGGTGCCGCGATCTGGAAAATCCAGAACAACAGAACAGCTATAAGGCGTTGATGTCCTGGATCGAGAACGGCGGTTCAGGTATCTTTTTAGACGTACCGCGGGTTGATCCTTTTTCCGGGCGCAAGCCAAACCTCCTTGTTGAGGAGATCTTTCCGTTTACCCTCCATGTCAAGCCTGCGGAGGGGCTGTGGGACGGTGTTTTCCATGTCGTAAAAAAGCATCCGATTTTCGATGGTTTGCACGCAAACTGCATCATGGAGCAACAGTACCAGAACGTCTGTCCGCGTCAAACACTTATGAATAAAGAGCTCGGCGAACCTCTGGCTGTCTCCATCTCATGGTTTATGCGTGATCCCAATCCTGACGCAGAATATGACAAACGAACCCATCACGGCCCGGAGAAATTCGAATGGGGAGCTGATGTTCTGCTGGTCAGACACGGGCGTGGGCGAATGTTGTTGTCAACGCTGGAGCTGATGCAGAATCTCCGCCACGATCCGGTTGCTGATAAACTACTTACCAATATGATAAGCTTCATGCAATCGGGAGATTAAGACGCATCTTCCAGAGAAGATGCGTTATATGACGCATATGAAAGCGGCGGCGGACCGCCGTCCTTAAACCTGTCGACTCGGGCGTTCAGGTTATCATCCGGAGTGAGTTATGTGGTGCGCGGCGTTATGTTGCGAAAAAACCGTTCATTAGTGCGCATTACGGTGAAATCTGTAGTTAAACAAGATGTCCACGCAACATAATGCTCGTACTCGTTGTCAGTGCAGAGCCTCAGTTTGCA
>CAJXKU010000129.1 GCA_913055945.1 uncultured Lentisphaerota bacterium
TAAGACTCGGTAAGCCGTGAATACCTACCCGCAGATCAAGTTCAAAAGTCCTCTCTCCGCCCATATCTTTCTGCTCTATCATTTCACCTCCGCGGACGAACGCGACTGTTTGTAACGCGTAATTGGCTGTTCCTGTAAACACAACTTTCGCACCGGCCGGGACTTCCCGACGCTTGGACTCAGCATCCGCCACGTAAGCGTTCATTCCGGTATAATCCGGAGGGTCTATCCTCGCCTCCCACGCATCTAAAGCAGGGTCACCCTGCGTTCGGACAGTAAACCAGTCCGAACGTGCGTCACCGACCACCACTCTGTACTTGTGATCGCTGTATACGCCGTCGACCTTCGCTTTATAAGAAAAATGACGTTCCCTTTCAGGTCCCGCGGCAGCAGAGGTCCGGTCCGAATCGGTTGTTTCCTGTTCCGCAAGCATCAGTTCTTCCGAGGATTGACCTTCCGCCTGCCAAAGAATACGTGGTTCCGCCGGTTCCTTGCCGGCAACTCCTACCCGAAACGCAAGGCTATCGCCTCTAATCACCGTGGTCTTGCCCGGTTCTACAGATACAATCCGGGTTTTGGTGTAGGGCTCAACTCCAGCAGCCGGAATCAATACGCGCTGCATTGCTCGATAAGCACCCTGTGTATCCAGACTGAAAACCAGCAGATACATCACCGCTGCACAAATCCCCAAGCTCATGAGATACTTGAACGGCCTGGAGGAACACAACGTTCCCACGCGTAGACTCTCCAGCCTGACACCGGATTCGGCGAGGATTTTCTCCGCCATATGCTGATCCTGCCAGTGCGTATGCCGAAGCTGAAGCGCATTGATAAGGTGGTTGTTCAACCCCTCGACTTCTGACTCGATCCAGGCGGCCACACGCTGAATACCGGGGGGGGCACAAACGACATAAATCATTGCCCCAAGCATACTGACCGCAACGGCAAGCAGCACCCCCCACGAGCACCACCTGGCGAGCGGAGCTAACGTCCAGATCCGATCAACACCAATAAAAAACAGAATCAGTATGGCTTCCGCAACCACCGCCCCCGAGAGAACCCCGAACAGCAGTCGATTTCTATACGCTCGCCGTAGGCGGTTCAGCGTGCGAATGCATTGATCATAACGCGTCATTTTCCCTCCTTGTAAAAGAACTCCCGCTCTTCCTGCCTTTACAATACCGTTAAGGGTGTTATAGTCCGTTTCCCGCTAACACTCTCATAAGAACAGTAATCCGTAATGGGCGAATTGCCAAGTGTGATATCTCGGCGGACGGCAAAAAATTCCCCAGCTTACTGTTCGCTTTACAGACGGGCAGGCCCCTTTGCCGAAGTGGACACTTCCGAGAAGGAGAAATCTTATCTGCAAGTAGGGAACTTTTGTGAAAGTTAGTTGTCACAGAAGACCTGACATGCAGACGCTGGAAGGGCCGATCCGCCTTCTCTGAAAAAACACACTACGCTTCGGTGGATTTGCCCTGCGGAATCCACCGCACTTACAAGCAACCGTGTAGGAGGATCAGTGTATAATGATTCAGGTACAGAACTTGGTGAAATGGTACGGACCACTTCTGGCTGTTGACGACGTGTCATTTGATGTTCAGAAGGGAGAAGTGCTCGGGTTTCTCGGCCCCAACGGCGCCGGTAAATCCACCACCATGCGCATGATAACAGGTTTTCTCCCCGCCTCCTCCGGCACCGTGCACGTAGAAAATCTTGACATCTCTGAACACGGAACGCAAGCGCGAGCACAAATAGGGTATCTGCCGGAAAATGCTCCCGCCTATCCCGAAATGAGCGTACAGGCTTTCCTGGAGTTTATCGCAGATATCCATCTCCTCCAAGGCAAAGCACGCGACAAAGCCATCGAGCGGGTTATGGAGATATGTCACTTGTCGAATATACGTCACCAGACAATCGATACACTTTCCAAGGGCTATCGCCGGCGTACGTGCCTGGCGCAATCCATGCTCGCGGATTCACCGAACCTGGTACTGGACGAACCCACTGAAGGGTTGGACCCCAATCAAAAACGCGAAGTCCGCAAGCTGATCAGGAACATGGCCCACGATAAAGCCATAATCCTTTCGACGCATATCCTGGAGGAGGTCCAGGCCATCTGTGACCGACTGATAATTATTGACCAGGGCAAACTCATCTGCAACGGCACCCCGGATGAACTTTGTCGCCGATCTTCGGACGCAGGCACGGTGACAGTCGGGGTCAAAACACAGGATTCTGACCAGATACGAGCAAAACTGGAAGCGATTTCCGGCGTCAAGAATGTGACCGTGCTCACAAAGGATCAAGAGACAGCAACGCTGACGCTGCAACCATCTGCGTCCGACGAAACAAGGTTTCAGCTCGCTGACGCGGTAGCTGAAAAACTGTCCGAAGAAAACCTGACGTACAATGAACTCCACACCTCCACAGGAAGTTTGGAAACCTTTTTCCAGGAAGTCACCGTTTCCGAAACCGAACAGGAGAACGCGGCATGAACAGAACATTCTCCAACATCAAGACAATCGCAAAACGCGAATTGGCAAGCTATTTCAATTCACCGGTTGCGTACATTTTCCTGATCATCTTTCTGGTTCTGACCGCATTTTTCACGTTTAACGTGAGCGCTTTCTTTGAGCGTAACGAAGCAAGCTTGAGCAGCTTTTTCACTTGGCATCCGTGGCTCTACCTGGTGCTCGTACCCGCTATCGGCATGCGGCAGTGGGCTGAAGAACGCCGCTCGGGTACGATTGAAATGTTGTTTACGCTCCCGGTAACCGCAGCGCAGGCCATATTCGGCAAATTCTTTGCAGGGTGGATATTCCTGGGCCTCGCGTTGATATTGACGTTCCCCATGGTCATCACCGTCAACTATCTGGGCAATCCGGACAACGGGGTTATTCTTACCGGTTATATCGGCAGCTTCCTTGTTGCCGGGGTATACCTTGCGATCACCATACTGACGTCAGCCTTTACCCGCAGTCAGATTGTCAGCTTTATTACATCTGTGGTTATCTGCCTGTTTTTGGTTTTGGCCGGTTGGCCCCCCGTTACCCGGGTATTGCCGCCGTGGCTTGACAGTATAGTAGCCAAATTCAGTGTCATGCCGCACTACCAGACACTGCAGCGGGGCATGGTTGATGTGCAGGATCTTTTCTTTTTTGTCTCAGTTATGGCGTTTGCCCTTTTCGCCACCGGCGTCGTCCTTCGGAGTCGCCGCGCCGGATGATCACCACGCTGGCGAAAAAAGCGTAACAACAGTGACCCAAACGTCACATAACAATAGATCTGGTCACAAGAACAACTGCATGAAGCAAGGAGGATAGCTTACAATGCCGCAGAGCAAAAAGATCGCTCAGACATACGTGTTTTCCACCGTGGGGATTATTGCCATAGCCGCCCTCCTCATCGGCGCCAACGCGATTATGCAGGTGGTGAATCTCCGCGCTGATTGCACAGAAAACAACGTTTATACACTGTCTGAAGGAACAAAAACGATACTTAACCAGATCCAGAACCCGGTCCGCATAGAATTCTACTGCAGCGAAAAATCAGAGGCCATGCCGGTCCGACTGAAAAACTACGCGCGCGAGGTGGAAAACCTTCTGCAGGAATATAAACAATCCTCAGGGGGAGCCGTAAAAATCCGCAAAAAAATCCCTGAACCTCTCTCAGATGCCGCCGACACGGCTCAAAAACTCGGAATCTCCCCCCGCAGGGTCTCGCAGGGGAATAAAATCTACTTCGGCCTTGCTGTTACACAATTCGATCAATCCAAAGTGATTCCTTTCTTATCTCCGGATAAGCGCAATCGGCTCGAATACGAAATCACGAGCAAAATTGACCAAATTATCCACCCTGAAAAACCCACGATCGGTGTCTTCAGCTCTCTGCCTATAATGGGCAGCCAACGTCGCCCTTCACCCATGCAACGCCAAGGCTCAGACCAGGAACCCTGGTGGATTATAAAGAAACTGCGAGAGCAATACGAAGTTAAAAAGCTTAACGCCGAAGATCTCAAAGAACTTTCCTCAAACGTCGACGTGCTGATGCTTGTGCATCCGCCTGCCGACCTGTCAGAACAGGCAAAATTCGGTATTGATCAGTACCTGCTCAACGGCGGCAAAATGATGGCGTTTATCGACCCGATGTGTATGTCAGCGCAAGAAGGCAAACAAAACAGGTTGCGCAGACGGAAAAAGGGACCGCCGCAGACCTCCAGCCTTGACCCCCTTCTGAATCAATGGGGCGTCAAATATCAGAAAAATAAAGTTATCGCCGATATGATCTATCAGACCCGAATCGGCGGGGGGCGCGGCCGAGCAAGTCGAGAAATGCCTACCCTTCTTTCACTAACCGGCGACGCGATGAATCAGGAAGACCCCGCAACCAGCCCTATCAACTCTATCATCGCCGCCTTCCCGGGCGCGCTTGAAGGCAGCGCTCCCACCGGCGTAACCAGGGACGTCCTCATGCACTCCAGCACCCAGTCCTACCTTGCCAATAAATACGAAGCCCGCATGGGCGGAGATGCTGTCAAGAAAAACTTCACCCCTTCAGAAAAAGAGTTTCCCATCGCTATAAGCTTGCGCGGAAGTTTTTCCACCGCCTATCCGGATGGCCCGCCTTCTCCTTCCGAGGCAAAGGGAAAAGAAGACAAACAGAAAAATGGTCCCGACAAAAAGACTGACGATCAACAGCAGTCATTCCTGAAAGAATCTCAGAACGACGGCAGAGTCGTTCTTGTGGCGGACGCAGATATGTTGAATGACCGCTTCTGCATCCGCCAGCAAACAATATTCGGTAAACAGATGTCCTCCACGATCAGTGATAATCTCAGCTTCGTACAAAACAAACTGGAACAGCTGAGCGGCAGCACCAGCCTGGCAAAAATCCGTTCCCGCGGCGCCGAACGCCGGCCGTTTGTCGTCATTAACAGAAAAAAGGCAGAGGCACGCGAGGAATACCAGGACCGGATCAACTCCCTTGAAAACGAACTGTCAGACATCCGCTCTAAACTTAATGAACTGCAAAAAGCCAAGTCCGGCGAGCAGGAACTTATCATGTCACCTGAACAGAAGGAAGCCATGGAGCGCTTCCGTAAGAAAAAGGTAGAGACCCGCAAAAAACTCAAAGAACTTCGAAAGGAACTACGGGACGAAATCGACTCCCTGAAGACAGGCATAAAATGGGCAAACATGGGAGCCGTGCCGTTCCTTGTGGCCCTGTCAGGAGTCGTCTTAGCTTTAATCAGACGCAGCAGGAGGGAACGCGAAAAATGAAGCCTCGACAACTTTTAATTCTCCTCATTATTGTATTGATAGTGGCAGCCGTGGGCGCGCTGGTTCAACTCAGGCAGCACAGTGAATGGCAAAGCAAAAGGGCTGGGGAGAAATTATGTCCCCAACTCGATCCCGCTAAGATTTCCACGGCCGTAATCGACGCCGGAACAGACAAAATCCAACTCCGGAAGAAAGGCAATACTTGGCACGTCACTCAACGCTATGGCTACCCCGCCAACCTTTCAAAGCTGAAATCTATTGTCTTCAACCTTGCGAACGAGAAGATCCTGCGCAACCTTGAGGTCAACGAAGCGAATTACGGCAGATTAGACCTGGCGCCGCCCGAACAGAGCAATGGAGGCATCAAGCTCAGCCTGAAAAACGAAAAAGGCCAACTTATAGAAGCCGTTGTTTTCGGAAAACGGCACCGGAAAGATTCCCGGGACCGATCACCATCGCCTTATGGATCCACCGGTTCAGCCCGCTATCTGCGAGTGGGCAATACCGTCGCTATGGTGGGCAATACATATACCGAACTCACCACAGATCCCTCCGAGTGGCTCCACGAATATTTCCTGAATACCAAAGACCTGAAAATGGCCAAACTGACAAATTCGCAAGGCGACGTACGGTGGAAGCTCGAACGTTCAGACGTACAGGGAGATTGGAAATTGCAAGGCTTTAATCCGGACAATGAGAACAAACAGCAGCAGGAAGAAGACGGTGAAGGTGAAGAAGGAAAAGACGAAGGCGACACGGAAGACGACGATGAGAAAGAGCCGAAAGTCCTCGACAAGCGCGTCATTTCCCAAGTCAATCGCGCATTCCGGAACGCAAAGTTTGAAGACGTGGCCGATCCGGAACTTTCTCCGGAGGACACCGGCCTGAACAACCCCAAAACGTTCACAGCGATAGACAAAGATGATATCAAATACCTGGTCCGCATTGGAAAAGAACACAAAGGAGACCAGTATTACATCAAAGTGAAGGCTTCGTACGTAGGTCCCGAGGAAGCCCCCGAAGATAACACTGATCAAAAAACGTCTGAGAACAACGGTAACAACGAAAAAAGCGAGGAACCATCGTTTCAGGAGAAACTCGAAAAACGCAAGGACAAAGTCAATAAAATCAACGACCGCCTCAGCGACTGGACCTATATGGCTTCTGTTGATTCCGTTCTCAAAGATCGATCCGAGTTTATTACGGAAAAGGACCAGGCTAAAGGGGGCCAAGGAAGGGGACAGAAAGTCCCGGCAAACCTCCGTAAAAAACTCCGTCAGAAAGGCGGTGGCTCTGCCCCGCCACAACCTCCCTCATCACCTTGAACCGCATACGCTCTGAAAAACGCTGTGCAAACGAACTGCAACCGGAAATGGCCACAACGTCCTGATTCGGATAGCTGACTGAGGTAAAGTCTTCAGAACTTGCAGAAAGAACAGGTCGGAGCTAAAGTATTACAGAGCTACGTAAGCTTTAAGCCTTTCCGGTTCGTCCGTGGAAAGGCTAAAGATTTTACCGCCAGGGTGGCGGAACTGGCAGACGCGCTGCGTTCAGGTCGCAGTGACCTTACGGTCGTGCGGGTTCGAATCCCGCCCCTGGCACCATTCTCTTACCGCTGTTGCAGTGTGTGTCCTCCCACTATTACCGGTGAACCTAAAATCCGCAGCAGAAAAACCAAAGGGTGTATAATTTATTGGTTTATAAGGCGTTGGTTCATTAGAACGTTTCACCCATTGGGTGAAACGTTAGTTGTTTGGTTTTTCTACCCTAAAGGGTTAATCTTGAGGTTGAAGCGGGGGTCTGAGACCGGGCGCACAGTCAATCATCCCAAATTCCGGATCATTTACCGCGCCGTATAAACCGCCTCAGAAGCCAAACGTGTAATGTCGTCCCACTCTTCGTTTTCCAGCCTGTCTCTCTTCCCCAGCCAGGACCCCGCCACGGCCGGAACAGTATCGAGACGAAGATATTGCCGCATGTTGCTGGGCTTTATCCCACCGGTCGGGCAGAACCGCACACCAGCATGCTTGAAGGGAGCCGCAAGCGCTTCCAGCATCTTTGCACCGCCGCTCTTCTCGGCCGGAAAGTATTTCAGGTCAGTAACCCCCTCTTCAAGGGCACACATTATGTCGGAAGGTGAACACACGCCGGGCGCAAACGGCAACCCTTCCTCAATGCTGCTCCGGATCAGTTCTCGGCTACAGCCGGGGGATACCCCAAAGTGAGCTCCATTATCCCGAGCTTTTTTAACATCCTCAGGACTCAAAAGAGTTCCCGCCCCTATGACCATCTCCGGATACCGGTCAGCGACCTCCTTGATAGCCTCGGCCCCTGCATCTGTGCGGAAGGTGATCTCCGCAATAGGCAGTTCACCGGCGATAAGCGCCTCGCACGCCTTGATTCCCGTTTCTACGGTGGGAACGGAAAGGATCGGAACCACCCCGTATGGTTCAAACTGTTCAAACATCAAGCTCGCTCTCCCTTCATTATTGATTCTTATCCAGTGGGCTCATTTCCTGTAAATACGATTATCTTCTATTGAGAACCTGCTTAATTTCCTTCGAAATCGAGACGCCCCGCTCTCGCGCTTTTTCCAGCCAATCCCGAGCTTGTTCCACCTCCGGCGGCTCTTTGGAGGCTAAGAGTATTGCCAGATTGTACGCCGCCTCACCGGGTCTATCACCGCTTTCATACATCTTTTTCAAATGCTGCTTCGCTCCCTCTGTCCAACCAAGTCTGTTACATACCAGCGCCAACATCCGATGCCGATCAGATTCGGCTGGTTCCAATGCAGCGTACCAACTGAACATAGACAGTGTTTTGTATTTCTGCTCTCTCTGCAGATACAACCTGCCAAGCTCCCGTACCACCTGGGGATCTTCCGGATTTTCCTTAAAAGCTTTTCTCAGATACGTGACGGACTTCTGAGTTTCCCCGTGGCTAAGATTCAGTAATCCCATTCGCTTTAAAGGGAAAAAACGCCCGCTTTCCCGATCCAATGCCCGCTTATAGTATTTTATTGCTCTACTCGACTTATCCTGTTGCTCCGCTTTTCGCCCTTTACGTATCAATTGGTCCACAGAGGGCTTCTTTTCCGACGAGGAAGAGTCCCCCGCTTCTCCATTCTTCCCGGTTTCGCGGCCCTCCGACTTTTCAGCCTCCGCCCTACGCCGTTTCGCATGTTCAAGTTCCTCCCGCAGCGCATGAATCTGTTCTTTCTGCTTATACAAGCTGTTGCGAAGAATCGCTATTACTTCCGCCGCTTCATCTGAAATTTCGCTGTTTGACTCTTCCTGTTCTTCGATCACTTTCTCTTCAAATATCTTCAACTCCTCCATCAGATTAACCATTCTCTCATCGCTCACTTCCTCCGAACCACGCTTGCGCCAAGCCTCATCCATTGCTTTAAGCAATTCATGCTGAACCCGGATAAGCCTTCGCAAATTCCGTTGTCGTTCCTGCGGCGCGCTTTTTTCCTCCGTATAAAAAGAACGGTCTGAACTGCTGGACGACGCCTCATGCTCCCCCTGGACTCCATTTTTTTCCGTGGGGACCACGCGCGAGAGCCGGTCCACCCGCCGATTTATACGACGGATCTGCTTTTTGACCAGCTTCCTCTTCCAATCGGGATGCTGCTCCTGTAAATTCCTCATCCGTTCAAGGGCATGCCGGTACCTGCGAAGCGCTGAACGCGGGTTACCCTTCCGAAACTCCTCCTTGGCCTGATAGAGTTCAAAACTAATATTACCCCAATACTTTCGCTTACTGCTGATTTCTTCAGGACCGCCGCTCGTCCGTTCAACCGGCAGGGAAAACACGCAGACGACGAAGAGAAAAACGGCAAAAATTTTTTTCCACCAATCAAACATATTCATGTCATAACCACTGTCCACA
>CAJXKU010000130.1 GCA_913055945.1 uncultured Lentisphaerota bacterium
GACGCATTGAGCACAATCGATGCAGGTGTTGTCGTCCACTTCCGCTTTCCCGTCATCGTTCATGCTTATTGCATCTACGGGGCAAGCTTCAACACAGGCTTCGCAACCAGTGCAGGTTTCTTTGTCAATGACTGCCGGCATTTCTAATACCCTTTCTATCTTTTGAGTTTTGAGGTTGAACGTTAGATACGATTCATCAGAAAAACACATGTAATTTAACAACATTGCCCCGACTTGCCAGTTCCTTAAGTTCATGCAAAATGATCACGTGCCGCGTGGTAATCGGAGATACAGCGCAACCGGGAACAGGTAAGCAGTATACGATGTCAAAATCTTAAGCGCCGGAATCAGGGTAAGGAATCCAAAGGAGTGAATCCATAAATTGCGCAGTCTGTGGATGGAGTGTAACTGTTGGAACTGCAGATAATTGCTTCGTAAAATGGTTTTGCTGCTCTGGATCTGATCCAGGATAGTGGGTTTCCTTGGCCGCTCAGTTTTACAACCGAAAGTATATTATGGTATGCATGTACTTTTTGCGTAAAAAAGACAAGGCGTGAATCGAAGATGATCCGGAATGGACAGAATAAAAAACACCACGTTAAAAAAACAGCAGGAATCTGAAAAATGAATGGCAAGAGTAATCAAGGGCTTCGGGGGTTCACACATCAACTTTCTGAAGAAACTGGTGAGAAAGCATGTCAGCACTATGAACAACAAAAAGAAGATCGGCAGGAGGGGACAAACGATGCAATACGATTTGCAGCGGACTATTCAGTGCGCTGTTCTGTGCCGTTCATTATAATGAAATTGCTGGCGCCGGTCAGGAAACGGCTGCGGATTGATTTATATCTGCTTTCTGCTTGTTGTGTGATACTGGCGGCGTACGCGCTTGTTTTAAAAATTCTCCCAACGTCTGACAAGGTTTTTATCATATCCCTGTGCTTTATCCTTCCAGTGTTGATAGCATTGGCCGTGAGTTACGTGAATGTTTTCCGTTTGGCCCAGGAGTGTTCTAAGAATTTGCAGAATTCTAAGTGGTTGAAGGAGGATTTTGAGAAGTACAGCGGGGATTCGTCGCAACAGCAGGCGGGAGACGGATCGGCTTCGCGTGAGTCGAGCAGAAAAGGTTCGCGGGGATCTGCCGCCGGTAGCACTGGTTCCCGAGGGAGGTCGACGAAGAGAGCCCAGGAGTCGAGTTCAGCCTCAGGTGCCTCGAGCAGCACTAGGTCTAAGCAGTCACGCAGTAAAAGCAGTCAGTCGGGAAGCTCCCGGCCGTCTCAAGGCGGTAAAGCGAGTTCGGACAGTAGGAAGAACGGCAAATCGCATCAGTCGAACGATTCGAATGGCGGGAGCTCGGGAATGGGTGCCGATTCTCGGCAGGCGGATACGAACAGAGGGGAGCACACATAAGCGGCTTTCTTCATCCGGTCGACAGCGGGTGGGTGTAACTTCAGAATTTGTCCGGTTAGGCAGTGTGGTTGGTATATACCATCTCAAACAACCTTATAGCCACGCAATAGGCCGGAGTTATAGAGATTCCGAGACGTTAGAATGCCGCACGCAGATCAAAATACATCATGCACCGAGGATTCTGCTGGAAGTGTTTTTTCTTTACCGGATGATGCCCCTCGTCCCCGTAGCGTACGAGTCAAAAAGGAGCTGCGGGTGCTCCCCGGACGTCGGAACACGTTCGAAGGTATCTGGGGAGAGAGTCCAGTGGTGGTTAAGCGGTTGAATCCCTCCCTTCGGGCGTGGTATGATTTCAGGAAAGAGATAAGGGTGACTGCAGCGCTGCGCGGTCTGGGCATAGCTGTGCCTGAAGTACTCTATGCCGGCCGAAAGAGAGACGGGAGTTGGGTGCTTGTCATGCGTAAAGTGGGCAAGGGCAACACGTTGGCTGCGGAGATACGGGCGTGTGAGGCGGAAAGTGACAAAGACGAACTGTTACGCTTTTTCCTCGGCGGTTTGGCGTACCATCATGCCCAGGGTGTGGAGCAGCGCGATCTTCACGGGGAAAATTACATTCAGCACGCGGGGGAATTGTGGTTGCTTGACGCGGGGCAGGTCCGATTACACAGTCACTCGCTTTCGGTTAAAAAAAGTCTGTCCCAGTTGGCTCTTGTGTTATCGCAGCACCCTGAACTGAACCAGGAACAGTGTTTGGGGCTTATCCGGTCCTATTTCAGCGAGCGGGGATATTATGAAAATTCCCGCCGGACGGCGCTGGTACAGAAATACATGGAGCAGCACCGGCATCGGAACCTCAAGAAGTTTGTGCGCAAATGTTTGCGGAACAACTCACGCCATTTGCGGATCCGGGACTCCGGAGGCACGGCAATAGTGGATCGCGATTTTGCGCCTGCAGTGGTTTCGGACACTTTGTGGCAGGATATAGAGCAGTACATGGAAGAGGGGACCCCGCTGAAGGAGGGAAACACAAGCGTCCTTGTGCGGGCTCGAATCGGGGAACGGGACGTTCTGATTAAACGATACAATCACAAAGGATTTTTCCATTCAATCCGTCAGACGCTGAAGGGGTCTCGTGCACAACGTTCGTGGTGCAACGCTCACCGGTTACGCTCGCTCGGGGTTAGTACACCTTTTCCTTTGGCGATGCTTGAGTGTCTTCAGATGGGGGTGGTTCATCATTCCTACATCCTTACAGAATATGTGCATGCGCATCCTCTGGGCGTGTTCTTAGAAAATGATTCGGTTTCAGAAGAACGCCGGGCTTTAGTATCGCAGCGCGTCCTGAATCTGTTCGAAAATTTAAAGAGGTACAAAGTCAACCATAACGATCTGAAACACACAAACATCCTGGTTCACCAGTACCACCCCCTCCTTACCGATTTAGATGGAATGCGGATGTATCGCTCGGATACAATGTTTCGGCGGCGTTGGCGTAAAGACTGGGAGCGGTTTTTGAAAAACTGGGAAGGTATGCCCGCGATCAGATCGATGTTTGAGTGAGCGCGGTAAGCGCTAAGGCCAGACCTCCAGAGCTCACGTTTTGTTGCACGCAACATAACCGCAGTACGTGCTTGAGTTCTGTAAGGCTGTCTTAAACCCATAGAGAATAAACCTAAATTCTAGGGTAAAAGCCATTCGTATGGTTGCGAAACTGGGGCGGGCCGTCAACCGGATGCATTGGAGGGCGACGTAAGCTGTTGGGGGATGATGTTGACGCTACGCCGGGGGATTATACAGTATCGAAGAACGGGAAAGTATCGCGGAGGTAATAATGGATGCGGGAATTCGTTCAGGAAAGGACATTGTCATGGAAAAGAAGCGGATTACGCTGTCAGGTATCATGTTGTTGTACGCTTTGGTTCTGATGAACGGTTCCGTATATGCCGGAAAGAACATTGAGGCGCGGGTCTATGAGAGTGCGAAGGGTGATACGATGCCGTACCGCATTCTCAAACCGGACAATTATGATGCGGACAAAGAGTATCCGCTCGTGCTCTGTCTGCACGGTGCCGGCGGGCGGGGGACCGATAACAACAGCCGCGGAACGGAAGCCTTCAAAGTGCTGTCCTCGAAGGAGGTTCGGAGCGAATATCCCGCATTTCTCCTGACTCCCCAATGTCCGAACGGGGAAAGATGGGTGGATGTGAAGTGGAAAAAAGGCTCTTATTCAATTGATAACATTCCGATCAGCCGTGAGATGGAGTTGGTGGTGGAGATTCTGGATTCCGTGGTAGAAGAATTAAGTATTGATACAGACCGTGTTTACGTGACGGGACAGTCGATGGGAGGATATGGCACCTGGGACATCGTGCTGCGCTATCCCGACAGGTTTGCGGCGGCGATCCCGGTGTGCGGGGCAGGGGACCCCAGCGAAGCTGGGGCGGTTGCTGATCTGCCCGTATGGATTTTCCATGGTGCGGACGACCCGACCGTGCCGCCGAGCGGAGCCCGGGAAATGGTGAAGGCTCTCAAGGAAGCAGGAGGGAATCCGCGTTACACGGAATATCCGGGCGTTAAACATTTTTCATGGGAGCCCGCCTGGAAAGAGGATGAAATCGTCCCCTGGTTGTTCAAGCAGGAGAAATGAGAAGGACGAATAGGTGTGTTCCGTTCGGATGAGGTATTGCTCATAAAGAGGCGTGAAGAAATACTGCACGTTGTGGCGAGAAGTTGTGTTACCGGAAAGGGGACTGCGGTCGTGGTCTTGGGGCAGGTACAGAATCCCGATTTTTGGCAGAAGGTTACCACATAGCAAGCACAGAAGAGCTCGAGGTGAAAATGATAAGTCAAAATTTACGGTATATGATGCTGATTCTACTGATCAGTCTTTCCAATCAAGTGGCCGTTAACGCTGGAGTGCCCGGCGAAGCTAAGAACTACGACGGTATGCCTTATCGGCTATTTATCCCGGAAAACTACGATGCGGAACAGGATTATCCGCTCGTTTTGTGTTTTCACGGTGCTGGAGGTCGCGGGGATAACAACGCAGGTAACGTACACGGAAACCAGGGGTACAAGCGCTTGGCAAAAGACGACGTGCAGTCATCTCATCCCTGTTTCCTGGTTGCTCCCCAGTGTCCGAACGGTAAAAGGTGGGTGGGAAATGAAGACCTGTATAAGATGAAGAACTTCCCTATGACGGAAGATATGACAACTGCCTTTGAGATTCTGGATCTGGTCAGGGACAAGTACAGTATCGACGAAGAAAGGATTTACGTGACAGGCCAGTCGATGGGGGGGCACGCCACGTGGTATGCAGTGGCGAGTCGGCCGGAGCTGTTTGCGGCGGCAGTCCCGATTGCTGCGGAAGGTCCCCCCGGGCAGGCCGAAAACCTTAAGGACATTTCATTCTGGGTTTTTCACGGCGCAAAGGATCCCACTGTCCCGGTGGACAGAGCGCGGAAAATGGTTGAGGCATGTCGCCGGGCCGGTGTGGAAATTAAGTATACGGAGTATCCGGACGTCAAACACTTTTCCTGGAACCCTGCCTGGAAGGAGGACAGGATCGTACCCTGGCTGTTCAGACAGGAGAAAGACGAAGACGGCCAAGAATAGACGTTACTGCTGGTCCGTAGGGGGCGTTCGTCCCCGATTCATCAGGCATGAACCTTGACAGGGATCCACTGTTTTGAGTACGAGCGTGACCGCCGGTGTAGCCACCGGCTACCCCGGTATGAGACCACTGCGTGGAGCGAGACCACTGCGTGGAGCGAGACTACTGCGTGGAGCGAGACCACTGCGTGGAGCGAGACTACTGCGTGGAGCGATTATTTACCGTCAATACCGCGCGTAGTTTCTTATTAGGTACATCCTACGCTTTCGTAGGCGGCCACGCTGGTATGAGACAATTGCATTGAGCGTGTCGTTACCATCGAGGGTGCTTTTGTGACGCTGCATGCAATGCCTGCACGCAGTGCTCCGAAAGCTCGGCCCCCGACACTTTATAAAGGTCGGGATCTTGCGACTTCGCCGATCACTTGCAAACTGACGCCTTGCGCTGATAAAAAGTACGAGTATTTCTTTCTACCCCTGAGCGCCATGGAAATTTGACACAGAAATCAAAGAACATTATGTTCAGTATACCGAGAACCTTATGTTTTCCCGGCACCGATAAGAGCAGAAACGAAACAGGACCCCAGGGTATGGGCTACACCCACAATGAACGCCGACATCGTCCTCGCTGCAGTATCCGCGACTGCTACGTAGCATATCGCCAGCGGGGGTTCAAAAAATTATTCCGGCGCCGTAAAAAGCCCACCCACTCTCTACCCGCCATCGACCTTAGTGAAAGCGGCGCAAAATTTCTTGCCAAAAGGAAAGAGAGCGTCGGGCAAAGACTGGAACTGTATCTTGACGCACCTGCGTTTTCCGAAGAACTTAAGGTGTCCGCCGTTGTTCGCTGGTGCGAAAAGGTGCCCCGCAGCGATGTTTACCGTATCGGCGTAGAATTTCGCGGGACTTCTCCTCGTTTTCTCCGCCATATAAAATGTCTCGTTAATGACCACCCCCTCCTGCGTTGCATAAAAAGACAACCCGATAGGTGAGCCTGAAACAATGTCATCCGTTGCAAGTCGCGAATCCTTGCTTCGGTCTTCAGGGCTTATGCGAGTGAATCGCTGGCAAAGATGAAAAATCCCTCCCGGCTTCCATACGCCGCGCTCAATTGTTCAATCCCAAAAGCGGAATATTTGATAGTATTTATCAAATCAGGACTTATAACTCATAAATTTTCCACAGATTCTACGATAGAACATTGCGAATGCCCTGTAAAAAGATTAAATTAATAAATGTGATGAAGATTATAATCCGGATCGGCATTCTACAACAGAACAAACCATAACATCCTACGTGACTGTTGGAAAAATCTGAATCCACAGCGTTTCACTTGCACCATGTTCGGGCATAGTTCTTGCCATACATCACATCCAGTCAATTAAAGAAACTGTCTGCTGCTCAAGAGTCGGAGGCCATGGCTCCATGTCGGACAACACCATTCAGCTCACAAAAGAACAGGTGGCGAACTTACAGGAACTGCTGACGGTCGACAGTACAATCGCGCAACTCATCGAGCTGGTCAACGACCCGGAAGTTAATTTCCAAAAGATCGTGGATGTCGTTGAACATGACCCGGTAATTACAACGGCCATCCTGCGGCTGGTGAATTCAGCAGCTTTCGGCCTTCCTCGCCGGATAGAGACGGTTGCACATGCAATAAAAATGTTAGGCCTTCGGCAGCTCAGAGCACTCGTACTTTCCTTCTCCGTAATGCGCACCACATCAAAAGTCGAGCCCCAGATATGGTTGCATTCGTATTCCACCTCAGTGCTGATGTCCGGCTTAATAGATACAAACAACCTTCCGGTTGAACGCGATATTGTCCTTACCTCGTTGCTTCATGATATCGGAAGAGTTGCCATGCGACAGCTTGATCAATCGCTGTATATCGAGTTGAACCAGAAAGCTGAACAGGAGAAACTCCCCATCAACGAAGCAGAAATTCAACACTTCGGCGTCAGTCATGACACGGTAAGTGATTGGCTGCTGGAAGCCTGGAATCTGCCGGACTCCATCCGGACACCGGTCGCTTATCATCACCACGACGAACCTCCTGACGAACTCCAGGTAGAGACAGCGTTGCTGCAGGTAGTGGATTATGTCGATCTGAAGGCGCGCGAGCTGCCTTGTAAGGACCCTTCTTCAGAACTCATGGAGGCTGTCGGCATTCAGCAGGAAGCCTTCGATGAGCTGCACGAATATCAAAAAATGAAATATCCCGAACTGGACGAATCCGGCATCATAGGATGGCCCAGTGATGACGGAGGTGCCACGAAAAGAATGCAGAACCTTGAGAAAGCCAATACAATGTTTCCCAAGTTCCAGGAAGAAAAAGACTCGAAAACTTCCTGAACACCCAGTCGGGCTTCGTTGCCGTAATTACACGTTTTAAGAAAATGCTTTCGCCGGGGGTGGCGGACGATTTTCGCCCTTTTCTTCAGGCCATTCTGTATTGCAGTGTTATTTTACTTCAAAGATCGTTTTTTATACCTGCAGAAACCGCTCCTTGGCTGAATAGGTCGTTCTTCCATATTTGCTGCTTAAGAAAACATCAGGATCATTCGAGTGTATCAAGTTACGAAGTTCATCTTTCCGGGAATAATCCTCGTTGTCAGCTTTGGAAGCACTGTCATCAGCCCGGAGATGGTGCCCCATCTTTTCCGGTATCCATATCTGTATTCCCTTCCGTTTATCCCTCTCACGTTCTGCATTATTCTGGGTATATGGTTCAATCAGACAAGATTCTCCCTTTCCGCGTTATTTGAGGCCGTTCTGCTCATCTCACTCCTGTTTATGGCCCCTTCACCAATATCGCCGGCAACCTCAAATGCGGTACTCCTTACACTTGCGTTTGCGTTTCTGATTTTTTTCCTGTTTCATGAGAAAAGCCTGTGCACGCCGGCCGGCGCATTCAGAATTTTTCTCGCCTTTTCTCCTGCCGCGCTGCTGGCTGTTCCGAACACGGTATTCGCTTCCGCTCAGACCAAAGTCGCCCTGCTAATCCCCCAATGGATACATTCGATACAAGTACTCTCTCTGCCTCTGCCCGTAGCTGCGTTTCTCGGCATCGTCCTCCTTCTCTTTATCCTGCTTCCGAGAGAAGGAGACCACCTCATCGGAACACTTCTGTTCTTTACCATCATTCCTGTCATCGCAGCTCTGCTTTACTATGCAGGATGGCCGTCGGTTGTATCACAGGACCAACCGGATACTCAAGAAGCATTCCTTCTTTTCTTCTTCTCTGCGGCCGGAATCAACTGTCTCTACGGCACCCTGGAACTGACATACGGCACCGCCTTTCGAGATCCGCTGACAAAACTCCCCGCACGGGCTGCCCTGAAAAGCGCACTCCTCTCAGTACCCCGGCGGTTTGCCATTGCAATGATCGACATCGATCATTTCAAAAAGATTAACGACACATACGGACACAAAACCGGCGATCAGGCTCTGCGATTCGTCGCCGGCAGGATGCAGCGTGTACGCAATGGAAAACTTTACAGATACGGAGGTGAAGAGTTTGTCATTATTTTTCATAAAAACGCACTCGAAGACGCTGAAACGTATTTACAGGAAATACACGACGAGATCAGAAATGCCCCCTTCTTCATCAGAGGAACAGATCGGCCCGAAAAGGCCGGCAAAACCACGTATAAACAACGCGGAAAAGGGTCCAGGGCTGCAAACTCAATCAACATCACCGTAAGCATCGGTCTTGCCTATGCACAGCGTGGAAAAGCCGGAGAATCATCTGAAGAAGTCCTTGCCGCAGCAGACAAAGCCCTGTACAAGGCCAAAAAGAAGGGCCGCAATCAGATTGTCTGCGCTCGGAGCTGAATACGTAAACTCGAATCTTCTCGGTCGTCTCCTCCCTCCGCGCTGCATTGAAATCAGAACACGTAATGCTTCGCCGTCTGCAGTCCTGAACTCAAGCGTATCCCCCGGTTTTCGTGACAAGCTGGATGCCTTGATCATGCGGTCTTATTTACGATTCGGGCACCTGTCCGGAAGGTGCCCGAATCGTAAATAAGGGCATGTGCCGGATGGGGTGTGTGTCCCC
>CAJXKU010000131.1 GCA_913055945.1 uncultured Lentisphaerota bacterium
GTGCTGCCTTAGGCGAGCCGGTTTCGCGTGATCGTATTATTATCAGTGGCGAGCCCGATCTTGAGCTCATCGTCCCTCACGGCGTAAATGGAGATGTGGCTACAGGAGCTATCGTGGTCAATTGTCTGCGTCCTCTTCTAAGAGCCTCTCCCGGCCTTCGAACAATGAATGAGATTGCGCCGTTGAGTTGGTGTTCCCGCATATCCTGAATTCAGATTGCTTCCTGCCTTTGACGCGGAGTGCCGGCTGGAGGAGGCACACTTTCTCTTTCTCGGCGGGATTCCACGGAAAGGCTGATAAATTAATCTGAGATGCGTAATCTCGGGGTAAAAATCATGCGGAATGGTTGGGGGGATGCTTCAGCGTATTTCCGGATTCAAAGACTGTGCGGTTGAGCAGCATCAGGAACTGTTGAGCAATGCCGATCCACGTATATTTGGCACGGGCTTTCTGGGGACCGTACTTTTCAAGCTGCTGCCCGACGCGCGGGAGAGCGAGGATTGCGTAGATGGCGTGGCCAAAGGATTCGTAGTCGAACGGGTCCGCGTATACAGCTTCCAGTCCCCATGTGACTTCCTGCCACATACCGCCTTGTGTTGTTATAACGGTCGGTGTTCCGCAGGCCATAGATTCAACTGCGGTCATGCCGAAAGGTTCGTAGCGGCTGCAGAGGGCAAAGACATCCGCCAGCCAGTAGTGCTCGGCCAATTCTTCGTCCGGTATGTAATGACGGAAGATGACTCGGTCCAATATGCCCAGTTCTCGAGCAATACTTTTGAGTTCCTCAAATTGTTGATTTTCTTCTTCGTCGGGGTGCTTCGAGCCTGTGGCCAAAAGGAGTTTTACGTCATCAAGGCGTTCGAAGACGAAGGGCATTGCGCGCAGAAGTAAATCATATCCCTTGTTTTTGGCCATGCGGCCCAGCGCAAGAACGATTCGCCCCTCGTAGCCATAATCATTTTTCATAGCCTGCCGTTCGGCATCACTGACGGGGAAAAAGCGGGTGTCGTCGTACCCGGGGGGGATGACATGGATTTTATCCGGGTTGAGGTCATAGTCTGTCCCTTCCGCCAGAATGGTTCTTTGTGAGGGTGAGGTGGCCACAAGGGCATGGCAGTGATTGTAGATACTGCGTTCTTCGCGGATCCGCGTGGAAAAGTTATAAAGTTTTTCCAGTTCATCCGGATCACCTTCCATATTTTTCTGTTTCCACGCCCCTAGGGAGTGAGGTGTATGAACGTGAGGTATGTCCAAATGCTCCGCCATTTTTTCTCCCGCCAGGCCGGCATCCCAGTAATGACTGTTTATTACGTCGTAAGAAAGGTTGTTATGGCGAATATGGCGCTTAGCGTTTTCGACCCACTCCGGTATATAATCACACATATGTTCTTTCGGGATAAATTCGCTGCCGCCGCACGGAATACGAATGATACGAACCAGATCAGTGACTTTTTCCTCCTGTGGCTGGTCCTCAAACTGGCGGGTATAAATGTCTACGCGGTGTCCCAGACGCGCCAATGACTTGCTCAACTCCAGGACGTAGACCACCTGTCCCCCGGTATCCGGGAGGCCGAGTTCCGGTTCGGCCGAGACATAGCCGTGGGTTGAAATGAGCATGATATTCTCACGGTGCATCATACCTGCATCCTCCTGTCATCCATTATTGAGCTTTTGGAAGAATCTTTGTCCTCTGTTCCGGGCGACTTTGCTGAATGTAAAGGGCTTTTCTGCGTATACTTTAGAAGGTCGGCGCCTATTATACAACTCATAACCGTCCTTGCCCCTCGTTTGCCGCATAATCTGCGCGATTCAGGGGCGTAGGCCGATGGTCACCGCTGGTGGTTTTTCAAGCGCCACCGGTCGTGCATCCACAACCATTGAGAAGGGCATTGGCATACCATGTCTTCTAAGGCTTTCTGGTGTTTAGCGGTAAGTTCAGTCATTTCGTCGCTATCTCCATCTTCTGCCTCTACTCTGGGGACCGGCTCACCTACTTTCAGTTTGTATTGGCCGGTACCTTTCCGCATGAGGAATAACGGCACGACAGTGAGGTCATACTTGCTCTGGAGAAGCGCCGGGGTGGCAGTCGCCCGGACCGGATGTCCCAGAAAAGGCACTGAGATGCTTTCTGTCCGGCTGGTTTTCTGGTCTATGAGCATGCCCACGTGTTCACCTTTTCTCAGGCATTTTATGATCTGACGCAGGGCATTTTTCTTATAAATGACCCGGTTGCCGAAACGTGTTCGCAGGGGGGTGACAAAGTGTTTTTCCAGAAACGGGTTCGAAGTTTCGCGGGCTACTACATTGAGCGGACGTTCAATTTTTGTCCCTACGTAATGCGCCATTAATTCCCAATTTCCGATATGTGCCGTTATGAAGAGGACGCCGTTGTCCTGATTTTTTTCTGCGAGGTTCTTGAGGTGTGTCAATTCGGATCCATCAATCATCGTATCGAAATGCTCTTTTCGGATTCTTTCTGCGAGAATGAGAAATGATTCAGCCGTTGTGTCGGCCATATTCAGAAAAGAGGCAATCCCGATCTTTAAACGGCGCCATCTGCCGAGCTGTGGAAAGGCCAATTTGAGATTCCGCAGCGTAATCGTTCTACGGCGGAAACTGATACAGAAGAGGAATAAGGCCAGCAGTCGTGTCTGCCAATAAAGCATCCACTGGGGAAGATGGCGGGCAGTCGCAACTGCTGTTCGGGTGAGCGCATACTCTGCTTTTTCCCGGATATGACTCATTGTCTGCGGTTGTTCCGTATTGCGGTATTTACCTAGGGTTGATTCACTACACGGCCCAAATAACAGAGAAGGACTCCTCTGTTCGTTTCATCGCAATGTGTAAAATATGTACTGGTTTCGGGGGCAGTACAGACAACGAAGCACTGCCATGACAACATCGTCGTCTTGCTACGGTTGCCGGGGAGCTGAAATAAGATGGTACGACACGAAAAACTTCATTCTTTGGCAGTAAGTTTTTTCTGGTGGCGTTTCGAAGTTGAACTTACAGCCTTGGAGAGGGTGTCCATTTCCTGTAGTACATGTCCTGTGCCTTTTGCCACGGCGTCGGCGGGTTCGTCGGCAACGGTGACAGGAAGGCCTGTTTCTTCCGATATCAGGCGGTCTAAACCGCGCAGCAGTGCGCCGGCGCCGGCCAGCACGATTCCCCTGTCAACCAGGTCCGATGATAATTCCGGAGGACATCGCTCCAGGGTAACACGCACTGCGTCGACAATGCCGCTCACGGGATCCATCAGCGCTTCACGGATCTCTTCTGAAGAAACATTCACGGTTTTAGGAAGTCCGCCCATGAGGTCACGCCCTTTGACTTCCATACTGAGTTCTTCTTCAAGCTTATAGGCACTGCCGACCTGGATTTTCAGTTGTTCGGCCGTGCGGTCTCCGATCAGGAGACTGTACGCCCGCTTCATATATTGGATGATGGCGTTATCCATGCCGTCACCGCCACCACTGCCGCTTTTGTTGCTTTTGGATTCAACAATGCCCGCTAGAGAAATTACGGCTACCTCGGAGGTGCCGCCGCCTATGTCAACAATCATGTTGCCGCCGGGCTCCTGTACGGGGATTCCCACGCCTATGGCCGCGGCCATTGGTTCTTCGATCAGGTGGATTTCTCTGGCGCCGGCTCTGAGCGTGCTTTCTTCTACAGCTCTGCTTTCGACTTCGGTAATCCCTGAGGGAACTGCGATGAGTACGCGGGGCGGGAACGCCTTACGACGGTTCCGTACCTTTTCAATGAAGTAACGGATCATCTCCTCGGTAATTTCAAAATCGGCGATGACTCCGTCCCGCATTGGCCGAATGGCCTTGATGTTGCCCGGGGTGCGTCCCAGCATGCGTTTGGCTTCAGCCCCCACAGCCAGGACTTTATTGGTTTCCGCGTTGACTGCTACCACAGAGGGTTCGTTCAAAACAATCCCGTGTTCCCGCACGAAAACGAGCGTGTTGGCTGTACCCAAGTCAATGCCGATATCCTGGGAGAGGAGGTTCTTTATCTTGTCGAACATCATGTCTTCCTTATTTGTACGTTATCAGGCATACAGCTCACACACGGTTACTTTTATGGCGTTTTGCCAAAAAGCAAACAAACGAGCCAACTGATTTATTCATCCTTCGGGATATATTTGGACAAAAGCAGTTCCAGTTTCTGGTATGTTTCCTTCGGAATACATGCCGGATCTGTGATGACGGCATTCTTTAAAGCCTGGCGGCAATCGCAACTGTCCTCATTATCATCTTTTGCGATCACAGGGAGGGCTTCCCGAATTATGTTCTTCGCAAGTTCAGCATTTTTGTTCAGGTTGTTTATTATAGCCTCTACACTCACGCTGTCATGTTCCTCGTGCCAACAGTCGTAGTCAGTAACCATGGCCATTGTGGTGTAGCATAGTTCTGCTTCGCGGGCCAGGCGCGCTTCAGGCATGTTAGTCATTCCGATTACATCCAAGCCCCAGCTTTTATAGAGTAAGGATTCGGCTTTAGTGGAAAAGCAGGGTCCTTCCATGTTCAGGTAGGTGCCTCCGTCATGCATGGTTACAGAAGAATCCGTTTCTGCGGTGCGAGCTGAGATCTGCTGGGCGATATGGAGAAGATTTTTGCGCATGTGCGGACACACCGGCTCGGCCAGGCCGACATGGGCGACGACGCCGTCACCGAAGAACGTCTGCTCCAGGCTCCTCCGCGTACGATCGACAAATTGATCAACGAACACCACGTCCCGAGGGGCGAGTTCTTCTTTGAAACTGCCCACTGCAGAGACGCTGATGATTTTTTCAACACCCGTTTTTTTCATCGCGTAGATATTGGCTTTGTGGTTGATTTCCGAGGGCATAAGGCGGTGACCTCGACCGTGGCGGGCCAGGAAGACCGCTTCGATACCGGATAGACGGCCCGACACGAGGTTGTCGCTCGGCTGACCGAAGGGGGTGTCAACCCTGATGTCCTGTGCATTCTCCAATCCTTCTATGTTGTAAAGTCCGCTGCCACCGATAATACCGATTTTCATAAGAACTCACCTTTTAGTCCGATGTTTGTTCGGCGTCTTGATCGCCGGAAGGCTTTCCCTGTATTGCGCTGATGTCGTATTCCGGGTCTTGTAACGTACCGTGCAGGCGTACTTCGAAAGCCCATGAGAGGGCCTGCGTAAGCCAGGGAATAATGCCGGTTTTTTCCAGCAGAATGCCGCGTATGAGGAAGTCAGGTCTGCTGGTGCGCCATTCGTAGATGCCGTGGCCGCGTAGTGCGACGATGTTTCCGTCAGTTTTAAATTCCGGCACCCGCACGTGGTCTCCTTCGAAAAAGAAATCTGCTTCCAGTTCTGTAATTTTTCCCAATCCCGTGAGCTTTCGCACGAGGGAGGTGCGCAGAAGTTTCCCGAGTTGTGCCATTAACGGCATTTGCCACAGATTGCCTTTCGTTAATCTCAAATGGCCTTCGCCGAGTAATTCCGGTTGTTCTTTGCCGGATCCGGATAAATTCAGGGTAACCTCAGTGTTCCCCGAGAGTTGTCCTTTAGTTTTCAAGGTGTTCCAGGTCTCATGAGGCCTGACCACGGACTTAAGTTGTACACCATTAAACTTTACATCCAGTTCGGAAGTATGCGTCATAAGATCGTAATCGCCGGTGAAATTTACTTTCCCTTCTGCCAATTTGCCAGTAAAATAGCGTATGTTTAACAGATTGTCCCGCAAGTGCCAGGACGCGTTTACAGTCTTGAATGGGAAATCGAAAGCGGTGAATTGAGGGGTCTGCATACGCCCATAGAGGCGCGGAGAGGCATTTTCGGGGAAAGGGATAAAGCCGTGAACTTCAAGTTTGGTGGCGTCAGCAAACTGGTATCGGTTTCGCTTCTGCTTCTCCGTGTCGGTGAATGCGGATGACACTGTCAAGGGATCCATAGTACCTTTACAGTGAACCTTTACACCCGGCATTTTTTTGGTATAAAATATAAAATCGCCGTTGACAGGCTTGTCTTCGTGTTCTGCGTGGAAATTCTGAAAAGAAATTTCGCCGGGCAGGCGTCCGGTAACATCTCCACTGCCGTCTTTCAGGGGGATTCCCCGATATCTGAACTCTTCGGCTGAAACCTCCAGATCGAATCGGAGTTTTGTCTCTTTTGAAAATGCGTTTTTAATTTGACCCTTCCGCAGCTGGAAAATCGGAGGCGAGTCTTCTGCCCACTCGAAATGTTTCCATATGCGTTTATAATGTTTACGAACTTTGCCCGGAGGAAGAAAAACGGCAAGTTCTTGGGGGGGAGTCGGAAATCTGCCTTGGCCGCTGATGGTTCCTGAGTCGCGGTCCACCCTCAAATTGGCTGTGAGCGTATTGCCTTTGCTGGTCTGGGCCTTCGTTACGGCGATTTGTACCCGGTCTTTGTTGATTTGCGCCCTTGTTGCAACATCTCGGAATGTGTCTCCTTCGACAGTAAATTCTTTCGTCTGCAGTTGTGCTTTGACCTGCGGGTTGGGCGGGGAAGTTAAAGAAGATGTAAATGAGCAGCTGATATTCACCCGATTTTCTGCTGCCCGTCTCAGTACTGATTCCCGGGGAAGGTGGTGGGGAAGTAGTTGAAGAATATGCTTGAGTTTTATGTCTCCTCGGCAAGTGCCCTCTATAGTGTTGTTTTTCCGATTGATCACTGCGTCACCGCGGAGAGAATCGCGAACGGGGTTCTGATGGGGGCGGAAAGCGAGGTTCTTCACGTGCAGTTTTTCCCCTTTAAATATCAGGGTCGCTTTTGCCTGGTCAACAGGAAATCTACGGATGCGTGCGTTTTGCACAGTCAGTCGCATTCTGCCTTGGGGGAAAAGACGCTTGCCGGATATTTGGGTCCGATCAAACTGTGTTCGTACAGTCGTGGAGGCATGGTCGGACGGGGTGATAACTTCTCCAATGGTGCGTGGGAAATGTGGCAATTTCTTTATAAACGGGATACAATCCCCTTCGGCGCTGATTTCCCCGGTCAGGAGTGTTCTGTCGAGAACAGAATACTTCAAATCTCCTCTTACGTTGACCCTTTTTTGTCCGGCCACCAGGCGCGTTTTCAGGTCTTTGAGAGTTATTGTGTGATCCCGGTACGCCAGCCGGGTTCGAGCTTTCGGGATGTGCAGTCGTTTGTAGGTGAGATTTCTGACCTGAATTGAGGCATTCATTCTGATCGAGTCCAGTGAGATTGGTGCTGACGTGAGGGAGGCTGAGAAATTAAGCTTGCCCGGGCCGTTGAGTTTTTCTGCATACTTTGTGATTCCGGATGGAAAGGGCAGATTGTTCAGGAAGGCGGGGGTGACACAGCCTTCTGCGGTCGTCCTGAGCTCGGGGGTAGGGGTAAAGGGCGTCAGCGTACCTTGGGCGTGGATGTTGTTCTCGTCGTCGGCCCGGATATTGGCGTTGCGCCAGTGCAGTCGTTGGTTTTTAAAAATCAGCTGGGCTTTCAGTTTTTCAAGGGAGACGTTCGCCAGACGCGTGTCGGGCAGAGAGATAAAGGCATCCGCATACGCGTCCTCAGGGGAGTTGCAGGAGACATTGAAGTGGCACTTCAATTCCGCTGTTCTGGAGGGGTACTTTTGAGATGCGAGGGTCTTCAGTATGTACGCGGCGCGCTGTCGGAGTTTAGGCTTCAGATGACGCCACACGCTTTTCCAACTGAGGCCCCGATTCTTTTTGGCCTCAGCGGTATCCCGGCTCTTTAAATGCTCCCAGGAAATGTCCCGGACTTTACCTTCAGAGCTTAGAGAGGCACCTTGGAGTTTTCCTCTCAATTCTGGGATGGCCAGGGTGTTTTCGCTGATTCGGAGTTCACCTTCCAGCTGTCTGATGGTGAGTGTTTGCGTACGCCGGACCCGTTCCCCGGCGACATGCGGCGGGAAGACCGACAGGGTGCCTCCACGAAGTGTCAGCGATCTCCCGGGAGGATTTCCCGGCCTAAGGGCGTAATACGGGGGCGGTGTCCGGATTTGATCCACTTTTGCCAGCTTCCGCGAACAGGAGGTGTCCTGGTAAACTCTTACGTCTTTAGCTGTCAGCCCTGTAAGAAAACCGCCCCGGACATGTTTGACTTCAACGGTCACTCCGTGCTGGTGCAGAGCGGATTTGATCCATGATGTAAAAAAGTCGCTTAACAGGCCGAACTCTGCAAGTACCTCCAGCACGCCGGCGAAACCTACCAGGGATATGGCCAGTACTTTGACGGAACGTAACAAAATGCGGAAAGATCGTTGCATGATTGTTCCTTTGCACACCGGTGGTGACGCTTTGTTCTGGAATAACGTGGTGGATCGTTACGGTGCCTCAAGTGTATTAAACGCTGTGCTTCCTGCTTCTCTGGTTTTTTGGTGCCTGGGAATCCTGAGGTTCATAATCAGAGAGACATAGAGGCTTTATCCGGTACTCCATCCAAATTTGTTAAGGCCCTAATCTATAAGATCTGTTTCGCAATGCCACTTCCGTGTGGGAACAGCGGGTGCATAGTCGCGCACTCGTGTGCATACAGTCGGTTCGGGAAGTTTACAGCAAACGACGGCCCGAGAGGGGTAACTTCAACGGCCGGTTCAGCAACAAGTCCCGAACGGATAGAAGGTATAATGTAAAGCACACTTCCCGCAGATAGCTCCATGGTCAGGAGCCGGATCCAGGACAACCTGTCAGCCTAAAATCCGCTGGAGAAAACACCAAAAAGAGGTGTTATTTGACCAGTTCTGCTGTCAGGGATTAAGGAGGTGTATGTAAAACTATTTCGGCAGGATGAGGCAGAGACAGTCTGCCGAAGCTGAAAGCAGGAGTTCTGCTTGTGCAATTTATTGAAAAAAGAAACCAATCAGGCTATTAACTGTAAATATTCGTGCCACCCAGTGGTCCGGTATGTTCCGGCCTTTTTTGCGGTACTCCTGTCTATGCACGCCGCCCGGCGGTTTGGCTTTATTATCCGTATCACACCTGGCGCGGTTGCCGGCGGGTGGTGCTTCACCGGATAAAACAGCATGGGCTTTCCTGTGCGTTCTTGATCGAGATCGAAATCGCTATCGAAATCGGAATGCC
>CAJXKU010000132.1 GCA_913055945.1 uncultured Lentisphaerota bacterium
CCCCCTTGAGCCGGAATATAGCCATGCGAATACTATCCCGTCGGCTGACGCCCCACGCAAACTCATCGGGATGTCACTTCGAAGTAAACCTGCCTGTCAGCTCTTTTGTTCGGGATGTTCATCATCATGTCGGCCAGGACGTACGGTTTATCCACATTGTCCGGGACCCCCGCAGTTATGCCGCCAGCGCTGTAAACTGGGCGTCAGACAAACCCTTGAACCGCTTTTTTGCTAAGCATGTCCCCTACTGGACGTACAAACCGCCAAGATTCGCGCTCACTCGGAACGATACACCTTATCCCCGAATGTTCGAAATGGCCATCACCAACTGGCTCATCTGTAACCGATACTACGCGGAATTGAAAGAGCTTACACCCAATTACACCCTGCTGTATTTCGAAAAACTGAACACATACCCGTTAGATTTCGTTAAGGAACTTTTGACATGCGCCCGGGCAGAAGATGCCTTTGACGAGGAACGTCTAACGGAAATCATCCCCCGCATGACAACCAACCCTTCCCAAAAGATTTGCCCCCCGTGGGAACAATGGTCTGACGCCTGCGTCCGCTACGTGCATGAACGCTGTGGCGATTGGATGTCTTCCTACGGCTATGGAACGGAACAGGAATGGCAGGATAAAGTGCAAAAGGCTTATAACGAACCGCTGTAACTCAGTCTCTGTTCCACACAACCTGAACGCCGCACCACGGTCCTCGTAGCCCCACCCTCTTGCGTTCCCTAACTCTTTTTCTCGTCATTTCAGTCCGTCGTTTTTTAGCGGACGAACATTGTCTTGTGCATAACACCACCCCTTGCAAAAATGCAATTCAGCGGCGGCCAAGTTTGTAACCATATTTCAATAACAATGGCAAAGTCAAAAACTCGGTCCAAACCTGTTGCCCGTGCCCCAATTCAGAGCGCCACTTTTCGTCTAATCTGATTTCCGTATGACCATCAAAGCGCGCAGGATTTCCAGCCACTTGGTGCTCGTTGTCATCCTTTGATGTTTGTGAAAAGCAGTTGTGAAAACTATTCCGGCGATTATTATCCATCCACTGCATTATTTGTTCTGACTCATGTTGTGGCTGGCGCACGAAATCCTCGTATTTTAAAAACCGATATGGTATTGGGCGACGCCAACGAAACATACCCTCAATCAGGAGATTTCTACTTACCCAAACTACAGCACTGTAACTAAGGGATTTCTGGGGGAGATATTTCTGGCTGGCGGGATCCCACTTACTTTTGCAACGAGAATAGGCAACTCCGCGGGGATCGCGCACCACGTGAAGCACATAACAATCGAAGCCCGGCATCTGATTCAACATGTAAGCATAGAAGGGGTTTTTCGATGAGTCAATCAGCATTGCAGCCCTACTTCGTTTCGAGATATACTCGTAAAGCTCAGTCATTTTTTCCAGATATTGACGCCCCTCTGCCGTGTTCAGTGTCCGGCGAAGTTTGATGAAGCAGTTCCCCTGTATCACCTGCTGATGATACTGGGCGCATTGCTCAGCAGTGTCGTTCGAGACACGCCCTGCGAAGTGTTTCCAAAATTCGCATTCAGAGAAGCGCTTCCCGCAGGAACAATACTGATCTTCAAGGACTCCTCTCTGCCAAACTTGAGCTAACTCCCCGCAAGAGAAAAAATTCGGCAACTTTCCGATCGTTCTGTCTATAACAGTGCTTCCGCAACGGCTTGTGCCAAGTACGCACAGTACCTTTGGACGGTCAGCGCAGTTTCCTTTATTATTATCTGTTCTCACATAAGTGGACATGCTCCAGTCTCCTGCAACGAGGGGAAGTACTCAGTATCGTTTTCCTTTTGCTCAGAGAACACTACGCAAATTCAGTTTCGCTCAAAGGAAATGTAATGTTTGCGAGGCCTAAGACAGTATGCGGTTACGGATGAAGGTGATATACCGGGAACACAACTGTTCCCAATCAAAAGTTTTTCGCGCTTCCGCTACGATATCAGGGAATCGTTTCTTCCCCTCAAGAATCTCACAGACAGCGGTCGCGAAACCATCGTAGTCACTTTGGTCCACGATAATGCCGGTCCTGTTCGGTAAAACCGCGTCCTTCACGCCCCCCTCATCGAACGCGATGGTTGGCGTACCTGAAGCAGCGGCTTCTGCCGCCACGATGCCGAACCCCTCCACATCATTGCTCACCGGCACCAACGGCAGCACAAACGCCTCGCAATGCTGGTAAAGCGCACAGAGGCGACCGTTATCTACTTCCCCCATCAGGTGTACGTTCTCCGTCAATCCCTTTTCTGAAATAACGTTTTGTAATTTTTCACAATACCCAGCACTATGCGCAACGGCTTCTTTGGGTTCGCTGCCGACAATTACGAGATGTAACTCAGGATGTTGAGCCAAAATTCGATCAAAGGAATTCTGTATGAACGTCACTAACCCCTTCCTCTCCGTTAAGCGCCCCACAGACAGCAAATACGGTTCTGCAAACGGACGTTCACATGATTGCTGAAAGTTGTCTACATGAATCCCCGGCGGGATAACTTCTGAAGCGCCTTTTACAAAAAACCGGCATTCCAGGAGCTTGCGCGTGTTCCGGCTGTTGCAGATTACCCCATCCAAACAAGGAACGCTCCATCGCAGAAGCCGCTGATAGAGGGCGTTCTTGTAAATCACATCTAGGCCGTGCGTATACACGGCGACAGGAGTTCGAAAAAGCCGACGCAGAAGAGCCAGAACCGGTGCCACCGCCAGGCTGCCGCCGAAAAACAGATGGACGCGTTTCTTAAAAATCAATTGCAGAGCTTTGAATAAGGCATACAGGGTAAAACTAAAAAAACCGGGCAACGGTGCCCGGTGGACCCCACTGTTTACGTGCGGCTCTCCCCGAGCATGAGGGGCAATTACTTCGACAGTGTAGTGTTTTCCCAGACAGACATAGAGGTCATACAGCAATCTCTCCATTCCCCCACGTTTTGGTGGAAAATTCCAGGTTACCAAGAGGATATTGGACGATTTTGCTGTCATTATCCTTGCATCCGGTCACAACTACGTTTTTGGATCATGCTTGCTTAGGGTATTATGTATTTATTCAGTAACATGAAGAACACACTCGTATAACTATACAACGCTTTCAATATTTTAATTATACATTTAAATACTTCACGTTTCTCCCTCGTTGACCCCATCCCCACGGACTTTCCATATCTGATACCGCGGAGACTTGTCCTTTATGAGCTTAAAGTAGGAACCATTGTAGTTCAATCGTATGAAAAAACGATGGAACAAAGAATTAACCACCCGCTGCCCGGCGAGTACTGCTCTGGCCGGTGTTTCGCCGGGATACAGCTCTTTCACGTCTTCTGCGCGGACATCGTAACAAAGTCCATTCTCCCGATCATAACGCCGTGACTTGGGCAGACGCTCACCATCCCTGTAATACCCCAACGATACCAATCGGCCTTGTCGACCGTCACTTAAGTAGAAGTCCCCGTTTTCTTTGTCCACTCTTATCCCAATGCTTTCATCATTAGGAAAGGGGATATAGGGAGGCGTATAGCCTTTTCCTTCTGTCAGATCCCAGTGACCGAATGCGTACCACCTCGCCCGTTTGAGACTCTTTTTATCAAAAAAGATATAAACGGGACGATGATCTGCCGGGAAGAAGAACCGCACCCATTCATCAATGTTTTCTGCCTCAATTACGTCACCATTCCGAAGCATTTCCCGCGTTTTTTCAGGGCCCGCTCTTAAGAACGCTCTCAACGATTTTATCCCGGATGACCAATCCCCTTCGCCGAATTTTCTGCGCACTTTGTTCAGTCCGCTCCTCCCCCGAGCTGTGTAAAACTGGATCCAGTTAGCAGCGAGTCTGTCACTGTGTGCTGCCAAGGGTACAGAATATATCAGCATTACTTTCCCACCGTGGTACTTACCATCGCCTATGGTCCCCCTACCGGCATAGAATTGAATGGGGTAACCGTATCCCCATCTCGCCCAGATCACCGCATCTTCGGGCGTTAACTGCTTCATCCGGCGCATAGCATTCAGATAGTGCGGAGGGCTCTTGGAAATCATGTAGTTCTGGTGCTGCACAGCAGCCAAAGCCGGAAGCGTCGGCGCGACAATAAAGAAACAGCCTGCACCAGGGAAGATCCAACTTTTATGCCCATACATCCACAATTGCGAGACCAGGAACCCCAGCCCCAGGGAGATAACAGGAGCAGCAAATATCTGAAACCTGGTAGCGGTTATACAAAGACCTGTCAACGCGACCAGCGGTGCCAGTACAAGCGCTCGGCTTCTGTGACGCCAAACGATGCCGGCCAAGCCTGCCACACCCCCCAGAAGCAATACAAATCCCCATGCTCTCTCAGTGGGGACCAGATTCGCAAATGAGGCACCCTGCTCTTCAACGAAAGCCCCTGTAACGGGAAAATTTCCTCCTCCTGATCCCTGCTCTACCTTGAAAATGTAGCGCGCGGTCCCGGCTAACCCCTTGACATTCCACATCTGCGGATACCAAAGGGTAAATCCCACCAGGACAAGCCCTATGAAAGAGTAAACAGCGATACCTTCCTTTCGATTCGGACGATAATACACGACCAGTGAAACAAGCAGGGGGAATAAGCAGAGTCCGGCGACAACTTTGCTTTCCCACCACCACAGAAAGACGCCGAAAAGAAAAAGTCCGAGCAATAGACTGGCGAGCCGCTTGCGAACATCCCTGGCAGTCCCCAACCGCAGAAAACAATACGCCACGCCTGCCGCAAGGGTTACATTCAGCACATCCGTATCGTACCAACCGACCGAAGTACGTAGAACATAATAAGGATAGATCAGCGTAAAAAAGCCTGCCACAATCCCTCCCATATTCCCGGAGTAATAACGTCCGAACAGAAACACGGGAATAAAAAGCAACACCCCAAGGAACGGGGAGAGAACAAGGGCCGCTTTTTCCAGCGTCAACCCCGTCACTCCTGTAACAGCAGCAGTCATCACAGACAGTAACGGAGGTGTCGCCGGACGGTTATCTCCTTGAGGCACAAAGCGATCATGATCAACGCCCGAATACTCACCCTCAAGGAGATCGCGGGCCAGGTCCAGGTAATAGTCCCCGTCCATATTCAGAATGACGGGCGTATTGTTCGGCTCCATGAAATAACGGTCAGGCGCTTCCTGCCAATACATGAGATTGTCAACCCGAATACACAACCCCAGCAGCAGGGAGAATACAATCGCCCCCGTAAACAACCAGAACCGTGCGCGGGTCGAACTCAGTTTCCCCGACAACCGAGAAAACACGGATGAACCACGGCCTTCTTCACTGTTTGCAACATCGCCAGTCATTGCATCTGCACCTTAAAACACCTTTTCCCAAAAACAGGAATCCCCTGCTGTACAACCGGTATAAGATGTCACCTACCGAATAATTTTCAATTTCAAACGATACCTTCTGACAAATATGCGCTGTCTTCTATAGGATTGAATCGAAGGCTATTTCGATGTTCACTATACTGATGCGAAGCATCTTTGGGCGTGCGGCGGCCCATCCCGATGCCCCTGCGGCGATCGGTACCACTCCAAAGATCGACCCCGCCGCTTTATAAAGGTCGGAATCTTGCGTCTCCGGCGATCACCACACTACATGTACGACAGCCGCAAGGCTGTCTTTGGCGTGCGCTGCGGTGTCTGCAGCGCTTTGGAACTGCGTTCAGGAACTGCGTCAAACCCCGTTTAGGCATTGCATTCAGCATGTCGTAAGCATCCATGCTCTAATCGTCACTCTGCACGCAGTCCGCTGCATGCAATGCCTGCACGCAGTACAAAGCGGCGCACGGAACGCGCCGATGCGTCATACTGCACGCAGTGCTCCGAAAGATCGACTTCGTCGATCAATTGCAAACTCAGGCTCACTCATAAAATGCTCCGTCATTCTAAGGCGAATCCCGATTACGGCAAAACGTAACCCTTCGAACCCATCGGGATCTAGGCAACCGAGAATCACTGTCGTTTACGAATATAGTATGGGTATGGCGGATATTTACCCTCCCAATCCGTGTCAGAGGAATAGTGAATTTTGAATTATGAATTCTTAAATACATAGCCGTGGCCGACATTGACTTCAATATTGAATTTTCAACGATTCAGAATTTTTAACTGTCTCCTCCTTAGTGGGGATGTGGCGGGCCTCCGCCACATATTGCGCTCGAGGCCGAGCGCATCTCCAGAAGGCGGCTTTTTTGAAGTCTCTTGTTCGGGGTGTCAGGACCGAATCAGGGGGCCGATGAACCTGGAGGAATGTGAGTTAACATGATCCGCTTCGCAATCCGTGCTATCGGTTGTCTGCTGGCCCTTACCTTCATAGCGGTCGGCGTTGTTGAGCTGCACAACGTTTTCAGCGAAAAAAGCCAGTGGCGCCGGATAACAGACGTAACGGCACCTACCGGCAATCTCCACCTGAAATCCCCCTACGTGCCGGAGAAGGGTATTCAGCTCAAAGTCACAAAAGCCGGAGAAAACAAAAGTGTACGTGTACATCTGCGGCCTTCAGCCGCCGACAGTCGTATCCGGCTGACGCCTGATAATGCCTTCGCCGAACGAATCAAGCGCGGTGTTCACTTACAGCAGAATGTATTACCGCACGAACCCCATTCTGCCCTACCGCTCAGGCTCAAGTTCCGCAAAGAGACATGGGGACTTTACCTGAACGAACGGCAAATCGCTCGTTTCCCCGCCCCTTTTCTACCCCCCGCCACGATTTCTGCCCCGGCGAAAGAGGCGCAGGAAGGTAAAATCCGAACATCCCTTTCCCGGAAAATCACCGATTTCCGATTTCATGACGCCTTCATGATACCCGAAGATCAGGAAAAACCCTTATCCCATTGGAATAAAGTTTCGGGAGAATGGCGTCTGCATCAGGTAAAAGCCACAAAAACCAAACAGGCCGAAATCGACGAACAGGCGTCCCGCAAACTGACCCCCGAACGAAGCCCCAACTTTTACAGTTTAACAGGGAAAGGCCAACCGGGCTTGATCACAACCGGCCATGACTTCTATGATTATTACAATCTTCAGGCGGCAACTGAAGTCAGTACCGGCAAAATGGGGTTGGCATTTTACGTACGTGCCCCCGACAACTTCTTCGCTTATACGCTCGAAAAGAACGAAAAGGCATCTCATTATGCCACGTTGCGTTTATGGCGTCAGCAAGGGGAGAAACAATTCACTCTGTGGAACAAACAGATTGCCGCGCCTGACGGACAATGGCTCAAACTGCGGATACAACTATTTCCGGGACGGATCGCATGCTTCCTGGATCGGGAGAAAATAGCAACACTACCATTGACTCAACCCCTCGGCGGAAAGTTCGGTCTTTACGTGAAAAGCAGTGAACATGCGCGCTTTGACGACGTGGAAGCCCGGCGTAACCATAACCTTTCTCTTGAGAAACCCGAACGACTTGTGCATCATACCCTTCTTGAGGAAGGTGATTTCTTTGACTACAATGATCCGCTGAGTTTCCTCACAAAACCGCCACCCGAATACCCGCTGACGGTCCCTGCTCGTGATCACTCCCAACGCCTGGTGTTCGGCTCCGCGCATCATGAAAACCATGTTGTATCAGCCCGTTTTGATTTTACCGACAACACCGGTACTGCCGGGCTGATCGCCGGGTATTCTTCCAGGGGTGACCCCTATTACAGATTCACTTGTACAAACAAAGAGAATAAAGAAATATTTCGGCTTCTCCGCGTTAAGAACGAGAGTGCTAAAGAACTGGAAAAGCTGGTGCTGACCTCCGATCACAAAAAACTGAACAATGCGTTCACCCTGATGGCCGACATGACCTCCGGGAACCAACTTCGACTGTACCGAAACGATGAATTGGTACTTGTACACCGCTTTTCTCAGCCGGTATCGGGAGCCTCGGGTCTGTTCGTGGGCCCCAAAAGCAGTGTTCATCTCGACAATATCCGGTATCAAACTCGACGGCAAGACACATCGCACAACCATTTTGAAAAACGTCGAGCATTCGTGGAAGACCGCTTCATGCGCCACTGGTCCTCGCCCGAAGGCAAATGGATCCAGGACAAAGAACACGAAGATCGGCATTGGTTCAAAAGCGACTTTTTCGGTCGGTTCGTCATTCGTCTGCCCTACATAGAAAATACAGCGGTTTTCCCCGGCGTCAAGGAAGGCCGGACACGCGGCACCATCCGGATTAAAGCCGACGAGAACTCGTTGCGCGTAACCCGCCGCGGCGATGATAAGCCGGGCGCAGAAAACATCCGGACGCTGGCGAAAGCTCCGATCTCTGAACTGAAAAACTTCGACGCCAACATGTCGAACCGCGAGAACAAACGGAAGTGGTACTCCATCCGATACGAAGGTTACTGGCTCTGGATAACAAGCGGCAACCGGGTAGTATTGAAAGTACGGCTGCCCCGCCCTCTGCAGGGTAGACGGTTACGCTTACAGAATTTCACCTACGAACAACTGGAGAAAAGTTACGTCCGCCGCTACAACGTCAAAGACTTCCTTTTCACAGAATCACTCCATAACTGGATGACCAACGGAGGGCGATGGCGAGTTGTCAATCGTTTCCAGTGCGACCCCAAGTGGTCGCACCTCAATGGCCAATCAAAAACGGGACTTGCAGCACTGTGGGGAAAATACAAATTCCGCGGTGACTTCTGCATAGAAATGTATGCCGGCATGCGTCACCGCTGGTATCAGCGGCCCGGCGACCTCAATATAACCATCATGAACCAGGATACCACGCCCGCTCAAGGTTATACTGTTACCACCACAGGATGGGACCGGGACCATTCTCAACGCCTCACCCGACTATACAAAAACGGCGAAATCCTCGCAGAGACAGACAAGTATCTGGTCCCCAGAGTGCGCGCGGGGAAAGAGCGAAAAGGCTATACGCCATTGCTGCCGGGCAAGCGGGATGTCCACGGGGCCTGGTACTACATAAAACTGCGGCGCATTGACGACACATTGAAATTTTATTTAGACAACGAACTCGTCTTCAGCGTCGAGGATCCATCC
>CAJXKU010000133.1 GCA_913055945.1 uncultured Lentisphaerota bacterium
GAAACGCTCAAAATAGTAACACCTTATAAAAAAACTAATAACACCTCTTTTGGTTTTTCTACTGCGGATTTTAGGATTATACGCCCCTTGTCCGTCGCTGGGAGAAACTTCCGGGAAGCTTTAACGCCAATACCGGCCGGGCAGAAAGCGTCTATCACGGTCTTTCCTCAATCCAGAACGCAGGTTCTGCAATATAGGTATCGCGACACTCCGGACATTTGCCCGGCTTTGAGAACTTCCCGCGGTCTTCAAAGACAAAACCGCATTTGCGACATTCTGCGGGCATGATCCGAAGACGCCAATCGGCACGCTTTGCGGTTTTTTCGATATGTTTAAGATGATCGATGACGTCTTTTTCCGACACACCGAGTAACGCCGAAGCGCCTTTAGCAGACATTGGCGCCCCCGTCAGCGCCTCGACCAACTGCTGGCGGACTGTTCCGGAACTCTCTTGATTCATCGTCGACGCTCGATCATTCTTTCACAAGGGTGCTTTCCATGCTTACGTCCGCTTGTTCAAACAGGATCCCCACCGGACAAGCCGCCATGGTTTTATCCAGAATCTTCTGCAATTTCTCCTCGGATTCGTCCGAATTGACATAAACGGTGGCTTTGACCCCTGTTATCGTCTTCGCCTTGTCAGGAACACTCCCTTCAACGTGGACTTTCAAGCTCTCGAAGGCCACGTCCGAGTTGCCGGCTATCTTGCTAAAAATCGTTGAAATACACCCTGAGAGGCTCATCAATGTCAATTCCAGTGCTGTCGCCCCCTTATCACTGCCACCCTTTTCTTCGGGCAGATCCAGCACCACGCTCTGGCTCCGCCCATTGTCCACGACCGATTGAAATCCCCCGGTCCATTTCGCTGTTGATTCCATCTGTATACTCCTTTCAGGTTCGGTTTAGGTTATGTTCTAACTATAACCCGAGGTCGCCCCTTTCAAAACACAGGGCACACCACAACGAGTCATGATCAAACTGATGCTACCCCCGCAAGTACGCTCTATTCACCAGATTCGCACAGAGTTCGGGAAATCCCATACCGTGCACCCTTGCGGCCATCGGCAGCAGACTCGAAGCCGTAAAGCCGGGGATGCTGTTCGCTTCCAACACCCAGGGAACTCCGTTCGGATCCACAATGAAATCAACCCGCAGCATGTCCCGTGCCCCCAAAACCACGAAAACCTTTTCCGCCATTCTGCGGGCCTCTTCCTGCACGGCTTCGCTGATATGTTCCGGCGGACAGAGGTACTGCGTGTGGCCTCTCTTATGCACGTATTTGGCATCATAATCGAAGATCCCGCCGTGAGGGGGCACAATCTCCAGTGCAGGCAGGGCCTCACCGGCCAGGACTCCCACAGTCATTTCGGTACCGTCCACGGCTTTCTCCACGATCGCTTCATGATCCATTGACAGGGCTTTCTCCAGGGCCTGTGTCCAGGAATTTTCCGTCACTTCCTCCAACCGTGTCAACCCCATGGTGGACCCTTCACAGGCAGGCTTTACCACCAGAGGCGCATCCACGTCCACGCGCGCCGCCGGGACCACTTCACGGACGGTAGCGAATGCGGGCGTAGTGATCCCCTCTTCCGCCAAAGAGCATTTCGTACGCACTTTATCCATGATCAGGGCACTTGCCCGCGCATCCGAACCGACGTAGGGTATATGCGCATTTTCAAGAAGCTGCTGCATGCCGCCGTCCTCACCGAAAGGTCCGTGCAGAGCGGGAAAGACCACGTCCGTATCCGCATTGAAATGGGGAAGCGAGGTTTCAGTAACATCGATCTGTTCGGCCGCATGGCCTGCTTCTCTCAGCGCCCGCGTCACGGCCTCGCCGGAGACAAGGGAAACCTCCCGTTCACTTGATACCCCGCCGCAGAAAACCGCGATATGATAGGAACGGGAAGCAGACCGGAAGTATTCCTCGGTGCGTGGGTCCGCAAACTGCACTTCAGGCTTAAGGTACACGCCGGTATGTCTCAGCACCGTGTGCCGGGCATAAATCATAAGATCAAGCACATCCGCTTCTTTCGCATTTTTTTCGCACACGAAAAAATTCGCGTGTTCATCCGCAATCCGGCATCCGCCTATATTTCTGCCCCTGCATCCTGCCTTATCGATCAGTTTCCCGGCCGAACTTTCGCCCGCATTGAGGAACATACAACCGGCACTCGCCTTTTTCGGCTGACGCTTCCAACGGGCGCGCACTCTTGTCTCCAGATCCGTTTTCTCAGCGCGAGTCTCATTGCCGCCGAAGTCCAACCGGACCGTGGCGATAACTACATCTTCCGGAATTGAGCTCCACCTGTAGCCCCATGCCACATCCCGACCATCCGCTTTCCAGAAATCACCGTCTTTCCGGACCCCTTCCAGCCCCATCACGAAGTGACCGATCCAGGTACCCTGCGTGCCGGCATTCATTCGCAAAGCGCCCCCAACGCTCCCCGGGATACCTGCGAGTGATACGGCTGTATCAGGCAGAATGCCGGCATCCGCCGCTTCCGTGAGAAGCCGATGTAATTCTACATTCGCTCCCGCCACAATCTTTGTTCCCTCTATCTTCAACGTGTCAAACTCTTCCCCCTGGGGCTGCACAACCGCCTGCGCCAGGGCTGTATCCGCGCCTATCGTATTGGCACCGTGCCCCAGGACATACGGCGGAATTTCCAACGAGCCAAGTAGCTGCAAAGTATCGGCGAGTTCTCGATGATTAGACGGGCACACCCGCAACGGTCGCGCCTTTCCCACCCCCAGCGTCGTGAGTTTTGCCCAGGTCCTGTCCTGCTGGACAGTGACCCCGGGGATCCTGCACTTGATTTCCTTCTCCGTACGAGCCAGCCGCATTTGAACCATTTCAGCCCTCAGCAGAGGAATTATTTTTTCGATATCCCCCGCCCCCACGACAATAATTACAGCAGGGGACTCCTGCATCTCCACTTCACCAACCAGTTTTTTCGCCAGTTCCTCGTAGGTCTTATTCCAGTAAAAGGCTTCCCCTTTCGGTTTTTCCGGAAGGATTTTGCGCACATCAACCGGCTCCGAGGCGGTCATCCACGCGGCGAAAGGGTCCGTCACCACTACGCGCTCCACTTCCTGCAATACTTCGGCAAAGCCGGCCGCATATCGCCGAACCCGCTCAAAACGATGAGGCTGGAAGACCACAGTCATCTCATGCCCCGGAAATTCCTCGCGTATGGTCTCAAGCGCCGCTTTAAGTTCTGTCGGATGATGTGCATAGTCCTCGACCAAACGCACATGACCGCCGGGGTCTTCGTAGTGTACGGTCATACGCCGCGATACACCGGGAAAGTCCTTGAGTGCAGCCCTACATGCGTCCAGCGGTGCGCCCATTGCCTCAGCAATTGCCAGAGCCGTCCCGGCATTGCGGCGGTTATGTTCACCGGGCACCGGGATTTCCACCTTCGAGGAATACTCTCCCTCCGACACGAACACAGCGTTCGCATGATCACTGAAAAGCTCCCGCATCGTGCTATCCTCCTGGGCCACCACCAGTTCCTGTGCATTACTCGCAAAATTATGGAAGCATTTTTTGAGATCTTCCTCACCACCTAGACGCCAGCAATGATCATCTTCAACGTTCAACACCACGCCATACGTACAGTGCATCAGCGCCTGTGTTCCGTCACTCTCATCGACTTCTGTAACGAAGACATCTCCCCGTCCAGCCGCCGCCGGCGCCGGCCAGGCGGGCACCTCGCCCCCGATCAGGTAGCCGGGCTGCCACCCGACTCTTTTCAGGATATGCGCCAGAAACGCCGTGGTCGTTGTCTTGCCGTGTGACCCCGCTACACCTACCACTGTCCCGAAACACTGCGCCATTCGGGCCAGGAATTCACCCCTGCGATACATGCTGATATTTCGTTGCTCCGCCTCCAGCAACTCCGGATTCTCTTCGTCCACAGCGCTCGTATACACCAGCACGTCCGTGTCCGGAGCCACTTGAGCGGCACTGTGCCCACTGTAAACCGTGCCGCCATAGCGCTCGACCCTCCGGCATCCTTTTGTATAATCCTGATCACTGCCGGACACAGAAACGCCCGACTCCAGAAGAATTAAGGCGAGTCCCGACATTCCCACGCCGCCGACACCCACGAAGTGAACGTTATTCCAAGGGAACGAAAGCAAAATTCAGTCCTCCCGTTTTGCTGACGATTTTTATTTCTCAAGAAATTCCGATTGTACAGGATACCGGATACGTGGGGACAACGTAAAGACGCCCCCTCCGATAATCCCCCATAAGAGGATACTCAATGAAAACATCACCGGGATCGCCCCAGCCTTCTCATCCACCGCGCCCATACCGGAAAACAAAGCCGCCACCACCGCGTCGCGTGTACCAAGCCCCGCCGGGGTGATCGGCACGGCTGCCACGGCATTCGCCACTTGCGTTGTCAGCACGTAATCCCCGAAGCCAAGTCGCTGTTCGCCGAGGGCAGCGCCGCCGCAGAACAGCGTCACAGCAATCGTAAAGTGGACCGCCACTGAAAGAAGCAATGCCATCGCCACAGCACGCCGATTGCACCTGAACAACTCCAGGGCGTTGGTCATTTTCATCACAATCTGTACCACTCTACGCGGCAACCATCGACCCGCGGCATCTACAAGGGCCGAAATCCAGCGCACGGCTATAAGTTTGCCTCGGAGTTCGATCAGTACGACGCCGAGCAATCCCCCGAGACTTCCGAGAGCCACGATTACCGTCACTGCCTGTAACCAGACCTCATCAAGTTGCCGCAAGGAGGGTATACTGATCAGCACCATAACCCCGGCGAGTATAAACAGGCCCATCAAGCCGAGCAAACGGTCCACGACACTAGTGAACACTACTTCCGTCCGCTTGCCCGGTGTATGCCTTGCCAGATGCGCCATTTTCACCAGGTCCCCGCCGACGGCTCCGGGGATGGCCAGATTAAAGAAAAAACCGATCAGGCATAGTCGAACGGCATCAGCCCCTTTCAACTCTATGCCCTGCACGTTCAGGAGCAAAAACCACCGAAAGGCGCCCAAACCAAGATACGCCCCCGGCAACATAAACATAAGGGCGAGGAATCTTTTATCGGACGCTGCAAGCAACTGCCAGGGATCCGCGCCGGTTTTCCTGAGCGTGAAGTATATTAACACGCCGGCGATACCCAGTCCGATTGCCCCGCGCAGAACTCCCCAGCCAATGCGCCGGAAAGACGCCATGGTGTCATTGACTTCACCTTGCACCATCTACCCGGAACCTTTGTAACCGTACGGATGTTTCTGAAGCCACCGCCACGCACTGTCGATGATGCTCTCCAGATTGTTGAACTTGGGTGACCAGCCCAACTGCTCCTGCGCAGCTGTGGAATCACTCACCAGTTTCGCGGGATCACCGGCCCGCCGTTTTTCAGCCTTTACCGGCACCTTCTTACCGGTGACTTTCTCCGTGGTATCAATGACTTCCTTCACAGTATATCCGCTTCCGGACCCCAGGTTGAACGATCCTACGACATCGCTTTCCAAAGCACACAGATGTGCTTCCGCCAAGTCAACCACATGGATGTAGTCGCGTACACACGTACCGTCCTGTGTGGGATAGTCTTCGCCAAAGAGCGAAAACTGTTCTTTCTGCCCCAACAGCGTCAACAGCACGTTCGGGATAAGATGCGTCTCCGGCGAATGACTTTCGCCGAACTTCTCCGTCGCACCTGCGGCATTAAAATAGCGCAATGCCACGTAAGGCAACGAATGAATCCTGTAATACCACTGCAGCATCCGCTCGAACATCAGTTTCGATTCGCCATAGGGATTGACCGGGACCAGCGGCTGATCTTCCGTAATCGGCACCTTCTCCGGCATGCCGTACACAGCGGCGGTACTGGAAAATACGATCTTCGGACTTCCGTTGGCCAAAGCCGCATCCAGCAGGTTCAAACCGTTCGCCACGTTATTGCGGAAATATTTACCGGGGTGCTTCATAGACTCGCCGACTTCGGAATACGCACCGAAATGGATAATCCCATCCGGTTTTTCCTGGCCAAGCACGTCGTGTAACCTATCGCGCTCCTGAAGATCTATCTGTTCAAAGCGAGCGCGTTCATCCACCGCATCCGCGTATCCCTTCACCAGCGAATCCAGCACGAGCACCTCGACGCCGCGATCCAACAAAAGTTCCGTACAGCAACTTCCGATATAACCGGCTCCTCCTACAACAGCGACTTTCATATTACTATCTCCTCGCGCTTTATCCATTAATCATTCCAGAACTTCGTAAAAATACGCTCTGTCCTCGAGCGTAACGTTGCAATAGAAGGATTGTCACATAACGCGTAAATATACATGGTAACTGGGAAGGTAGACATCCTCAAACTACGCCCCTGTCGATCAGCGTCATTCCGCAGCGAACCGAGTGCTTTCGACAAAATTGAGCTATATACGGCGGCAGCCCCCGGGGCGCATTTCGAGTCCGGGGGTTTGGCTACACAAGCCACGTCGCGGAACGGCGGAATCGCCCTGATACCTCTACGGGGAGACTGCTGAGAACAATTTCCGAATTGTTGAATCTCGAATATTCAATGTTGAAGTCAATGTCGGACACGGCTATCTATTCCGCGTTTGATCGAACTCGCTATCGAAATCGAAATCCCGGACAACTCGCTGCCGCGCTTTGCCGAGCCTTTTCGGTCAACGATAGCGGCGAAGATAGCGGAAAACGATGGAAATTCGTACTCGTGATCCGCTCTCGTCGGCCGTTCTCGTCATCCGGATTTTCATACCGAGCGTCTGCGCTGGACAACGTCCGATGACTCTTGCGCAGTTGTATGGTTCGGCCGAAGCGTGGTTCGGCCTCCCCCATATGCCAGAGAATGTCGCCGTTCCGCGGGATTTCGCTATTCAGCATCGCTGGCCGATTGGTATGGCGTACCCCACAGGAATCACCCGCGCCCGCTTTGGGGCGCGCATTTGTGGTGGTATCCCCCCGATCCCACGGATTCACATCCGTGGCTACCCACCTGTACCGCTTTGCGGTTCGACAGATGTTTAACCGGCACCCAAACGCTGCGCCGCTATGTAACCCCCCGCCCCCTGAGACGGAGTATGATGAATTAAAGGGCCGAAGGCCCTGTTTCAGCGGAGACCAAGGTTATAACCTTGGGCACACGGGAGGAAAACCATATGCCGGCCTGAAAGGCCGGTTCAAACTGTTTCGTTGGGCTGTCACTTATACAACATTGAGGCGTCCTTGCAGGACGCGATCGGTGGTGATGCCTCCCACCCCCAGGCTGGCGCCTGGGCTTCCGGCTCGTAGAGCCTACAGCTCGGAGAGGCTACGGTGATGCTACGGTGAGGCGGCCCCTTCGGGACCTTATACAATGTTCAATCATAAAAGTTTATCCCGGCCCTAATTGGGCCGGGATAAGCAGATTACTCGCTTTCTCCTGCTGTTTTGAATCACACAGCAGAGCACCGGAAACGGTCCTCATACTGCGTAATCACGGGGGTCATTCTACATTCTCTACCTCATGACCGGCTTCACTCCAGCCATCAATCCCTGCAGGGAGTTCAAGCACATTCTTGTAGCCGAGTTTGTGCAGACGTTTCCCCAGCTGCGAACTGGCGGGGCACTGCGGGTTGGCGCAGTATGCGACCACCAGCGTCTCCTTGTCAGGAATCGTGGCCTTAATTTTTTCTTCCGATGCATCCGGCGTCAACGTCTCGGCCCCGGGGATACGACGTCCGTCGTCGTACTTCCCGCCGCGTGCGTCAACCAACACAGGAACTGCATCTGCCTTCAGGAGGGTCGCAAGTGCCGAAACCGATATTTCAGCTTTGCTGTGCTGCCCCATCTTTTCGGCTTTCTCCATATGTTTACCTTTTTTGCCCTGATGGGCATGGTCGCCCTCAGAACCACACTCGCCACAGTCCGCGTATGCTCCCTGTGAAAAGGCGAACATTGCCGCTCCTGCAAGCAACATTGTTAGTGACTGTAGATACTTCATTTTCTCTCCCTCCTTTTTACTTATTTTCCGACTTTTTTCTTTCTTCCCGTTTTCTACTAATACTGTCACCCCTGCCACAGAATGACTCAATCAGGAGTCCCCTTAAAAAAAACCCGCAAATCCCTGAAACGGAGCCCGGCCCACATGTACGTAAAGCTGACGCGCCCGCCGTCAAAGCCCCGCCGTTCACAGCCGATACAGAAAATCCCGGCGAAATCCGCCACGTAAGGGTGAGTTACAAAATCGGAATTCCGTACGCCTTCAGACTTTCCCAGGTTCCCATGGTCACAGCTGAAGATGACTGATCAAAACTCTAGCGGTCAAGGAGAAGTAGCCTGGCTATTTTCCTGTCACCGCAGTGCCCGGCAGCGCGCCAGCTCCCCGCGGGAGCCCCGATTTTCGGCAACTGTCACAAAAGCCGACTTCAGGGCAGACCTCTTCAAAAATCCTCCAGCTTCACATGTCCGGGGGCCAGGTCCAGAACGAGGCTATGCACTTCAACATCAAACCATTTTCGGAAAAGGTCGTAGTCTGAAGTGTCAGGCCAGTCCGAGGTCTTCAACCACCACGACTCCAGTTCGAGTTCGAAGATCTTCTTGAAACTGTCTTTGATAATCCGGGAAAGCTCGTCCTGCGTGCCGTACTCCGGCACTAAATACGTCGTACAGTCTCTGTTAATTTCGTCAAGTGTCATATCGATTCCATCCGGGAGGTTATGTAACCATTGCCGCAGCGGCTCTTTGGCTTTTACAATCAGAACTGCCCTGTTAATCGTTTGTAGTTTCTCGGATGCCATCTGTTCTCCTTCCATTTTTAATGTTTGAAATTGTGTACAATGTCACCACTGCTCTATACGGAGAATGGGAGGCTTATATTGGCCAACGTCCGAAGATCTGCTTTGCCGATCAGCGCATATACGAGCCTTTTCCGCCGGACAATGTCCTGATACCCCCGTATCACCCGTATTACACTTGACGCGGTTGTCGGCGGGTGGTACTTCACCGGATAAAACAGCATGGGCTTTCCTGTGCGTTCTTGATCGAAATCGAAAT
>CAJXKU010000134.1 GCA_913055945.1 uncultured Lentisphaerota bacterium
GGCCAACGGCCCGATTTCATATCATAGCCCAGGGTGGAATTCCGGACCGCTGTGCGGGCCGGAATGGAACCCTGGGACCCGGATATCAGAAACATATCGCGCTCTGAAAGAGCGCCTCATTTCCTCCTTTCGCCTTTTAATCCTGTCCCCCTTTCAATCCTTGTCATCAAAACCGCGGTACGAGCATGAGTTCTGGAACTTACCGTTATGGTCGTAAGATACCCCGGCTCAGACAGACGAATGGTCTACGGCGTCGTCGGTCCGTGACAATCATGAGAAACAGAAAAAGGCCCCACTTCCAGAGGTGTGGATTGAGCCGTACGCTTCGAACAATTCGGTGAGCGCTGTGTCCTTCTCTGTGGCTAGTACCCTGTCTGCCTTAAAGTTTCACCTTCCCGCGTTGTCGGCATCTGCTCAAAGAAGGGATCATGATGGTCTTTGATCCAGCGGCACAACTGCGCGTACAAGCCGGCTTTCACTTCCTCATACGATTTGTCAGCCGCCAGATTCTGTAATTCGTCGGGATCATGTTCCAAATCGTAAAGCTCTTCGCCGTGGACCCGGTAAAGGTTATACTTGTATCTATGGGTTCGGATCATTCTGATGGGGTTGACCCATTTCTGCTTTGAGTAATACTGGCCGATGACGAAATCCCGTTGCGGCATGTCTCCCTCGCCCAAAAGCAGATTCTTGAGAGACATCCCGTCACACTCACTGATTTCGATCCCGGCAAAATCTGCGAGGGTGGGGACAAGGTCCACGTTGACACATGGGAAGGAGAATCTATGTCCGGCCTGCTGGTAGCGTTGCTTTTCAAAGATCGCGGGGACCCTGAAGATAAGCGGAACTCGTACCATATGTTCGTACATGAACGGCCCTTTGTAGATGAGGCCGTGCTGCGTATCCATGTCACCATGGTCCGACGTCACGATGATCAGTGTCTGTTCGAGGAGACCTTGATCTTCAAGCGCACTCAGTACCTTACCCACTTCTGCGTCATACTGGTTTACTTTGGCTTGGTATATTTCCCGATATCGTTCCCAGGCAGTCCTTTCCTTCCCTTCGATCACATGTCCCTGGTCTTCCTTCATGAATTGCTGCTGTACTGCTGGTACCGTCGATAAATCCTTTTTTTCCCACGTCAGCGGCAAGGAAAGCGAATTTGCGTCATTCGCTGTCATCCTGGTTTCCTGGTCAAACTCATAAATCCCATGCGGATTGTTATAAGATAAGAACAAAGCAAAAGGCTGCGTGCTTTCAGAAAGATTGCACAGAAAATCAATTCCCCGGTGTGTAACTGCACGGTCGTCAACACCTTCTTTGCCTGTTACGCCATATTCTGTGTCCCACCCCTTAACACCTTCAGGCTCTTTGCCGAGATGCCATTTGCCGAAATAGGCTGTACGATACCCCGCATTTTGCAGCGAATCCCCGATGGTGGGGAACAGCAGAGGATTCCCGCCTGCAGCCCCTACATTGCCTAATACTCCTGTTCTGGTGGGATACAAGCCCGTCATTATGGATGATCGGCTGGGAGAACATTGCGGAGTGGAACAGAACGCATTTTCAAAAATTTGTCCTTCTGAGGCAAGCCGGTCCATATTGGGGGTTTCAAAAGCGCTGTCCACAAAGCCGGTAGCCTGCCAATGCTGCTGATCGGAAAAAATGAATAGAATATTCGGCTGCGGTGTCACTCGTGCCCCCTTGACCCTTATATAACGGTTACAAAGATTGCAAAGGCTCAAGACTCAATAGCAATATACAATGCAAAAACATCTTATAGCTGCACAATCCCCCGGATCTGTAGAAAATCCGAGACGTTAAGTTACGTTTACTATTATTACATCGGAGACAACAAAAGGAAAAGCATTTTGGCCGGCAAACAGAGCGAAAAAAAGTATCTGGATCCTGCCCTTCCCCTCGAAGAACGGGTTGAGTGCCTCGTTTCGCAGATGACGCTCCGCGAGAAGGTGGCCCAGACCCAGCACGTGGCACCTCCAATTCCTCGGCTGGATATTCCCAAGTATCACTGGTGGAATGAGTGTCTCCACGGCGTTGCCCGTGCCGGGAACGCCACTGTGTTTCCCCAGGCCATCGGCATGGCAGCATCTTTTGACGAGGATTTAATGCACCGTGTTGCAGACGCAATTTCGGACGAAGCCCGGGCCAAATATCATCAGGCATTAAAACTGGGCGAATTGCGGCAGTATTTTGGCCTGACACACTGGACGCCCAACGTAAATATATTTCGAGATCCCCGCTGGGGGCGGGGGCAGGAAACGTACGGCGAAGACCCCTTTCTGACAAGTCGCATGGGCGTGGCTTTCTGCAAAGGATTACAAGGAGAAGATCAGCACTATCTTAAAGTGGTAGCCACGCCTAAGCATTACGCCGTTCACAGCGGTCCGGAATCCCTCCGTCATGAATTTGATGCCGTTGCTTCCCCGCGGGACATGCGGGAGACTTATTTGCCTGCCTTCGAAGCCTGTGTGAAGGAAGCCAACGCCTGGTCGGTGATGGGGGCGTACAACCGCACGAACGGTGAACCGTGCTGCGCCAGCCCGACGTTGCTGCAGAAGATATTGCGGGAAGAATGGGGTTTTGAGGGATATGTCGTCTCCGATTGCGGAGGGATTTCGGATTTACACAAAAATCATCAGGTCACATCTTCCCCCGCAGAATCGGCGGCGCTGGCCGTAAAAGAGGGATGCGACCTGAATTGTGGAGGGGTGTATTACCCTTCGCTGGTGGAGGCTGTGGAGCAAAACCTGATTTCTGAGGAAGAAATTGATACGGCCTTGAGACGACTGTTTACAGCCCGGTTGAAATTGGGGATGTTTGACCCGCCCGAAAGTGTTCCTTATGCGTCTATCCCTCCGGACAAAGTGCGATGTGAAAAGCACGTGAACCTGGCGCGGCGTATGGCTCAGGAATCCATTGTGTTATTGAAGAACGTCAACAATTCGTTGCCGTTGAAGAAAGATCTGGCACAAGTGACCGTGGCAGGACCCAATGCCCATAATGATGTCGCGTTGTTGGCCAATTATGCCGGATCCTCGCCCGGCATCGTTACGCCGTTCGAGGGAATCTTAAACAGTGTCTCGGTGGGTACACAGGTTTTCTATCAGAAAGGGTGCCATCTGTATCATGACGAGCCTGTAGATGCCACAGAGCGAGCAGATCACATGGTAAAACCTGACGCCCTTGTGGCTGTACTCGGTAACACAACGGAATTAGAAGGAGAAGAAGGCGCGGGTGCTTTGTCTGACGGAGGTGGCGATCGGCTTCAAATCGGGTTGCCTGGACGACAACTTGAATTCCTGAAACTGCTGTATGAGCATAAAGGGCAAGCTCCGCTCATACTCGTAGTTATGGGCGGAAGCCCCATTGATTTATCGGAAGCTGAGCCGTACGCGGATGCAATTCTGTTCGCGTGGTATCCCGGTGAACAAGGTGGTCGGGCAATCGCCGATGTCATTTTCGGCGACTACAATCCTTCCGGTCGACTGCCGGTGACGTTTGTGAGATCACTCGATCAGCTTCCACCGTTTACCGACTATTCTATGGAAGGGCGAACCTACAGGTTTATGAAAGAACCCCCTGCCTACCGCTTTGGTTTCGGTCTCAGTTACACTTCTTTCTCGTATAACGAACTGCGAATCGAGGGCGAATCTTTTACAACGAACGACCTGCAAGACAATCGCACCATTAAGGTCTCGGTCAACGTCACCAACACCGGTGATCGGGATGGCGACGAAGTGGTTCAGCTTTATTTAAGCGACGTGGTGGCCTCTGTGCCGGTGCCCAGACATCACTTGGAAGGCTTCCGCCGGGTTCACTTGAAAGCGGGGGAAAGCCGGACAGTATCCTTTCACCTGAACGCAGAACAGTTCGCTTGCTACGATGAGCAAGGTTCTGCCTTCCTCGAAGCAGGGACGTTTCGCATCTCCGTGGGGGGAGGACAGCCGGATGATCCGCAGGCCGGCGCTGTGACGACAGAAAGCCGGATGGTGGTCTGACTGGTGCCGAAAAGCCCGGAAGTTTCACGCCATCGTTGTGCGTTCTCGGGTGGGCAGTACACCATGGACGCATGACAACATGCTGAACCCCCAGCCACTGCGTGAAGCTTGACAAAGACAGCCGGGATGTTGACAAGAAGCGGGACGCAGTGTGCAGTTGTTGGAAGAACTCAGGTAAGGTCATTAAAGTACGACAATAATTCCGGAAATCAGCAATGAAGATGCTGAACGGTGTAAAAGAATACGAAGAAGGTGCGATGCTATGCCGGAAGAGAATACGCAGGAGCAGGATGTCATAGCACGGGAAATCACTGTAGAGGGCGTTGTCACCGGCGTGGGGTTCAGATTTTTTGTTCGCGAAGTCGTGATGCGCATCGGCGATATCAAAGGCTATGTCCGTAATGTAACTCGCGGACAGGTCGAGTGTTTCTTCCAGGGGCCTCGGAAAAACGTGGAACAGGCCATTCAGCAGGTTCGCCGCGGTCCGCCCGGGGCACGCGTAGACCGCTGCAACGTAAGAGAAACCAGTGTAAACAACAAATACGATCGCTTCTCTATCGTGCCCTGATCCCTGCACCTCCTTATCTTCAGGCCACCGGAAAAGTCCCGCGCCCATGTCGGCTTACGGAATCCGGTTGTGTTGTATGGGGGGATGTGTCAGGCCCGGTGCAAGTTTTCTCAACAGATAGAAATTCAGGAAAGGCGGGTTATGAGTAAAGAACGACCGAATATTGTTGTCATGTTTCTGGATGACTCAGGCTGGGGAGATTTCCGTCCGTTCGGGAACACGAACTATCCGACGCCGAATGTTGAACGATTGGCCGAGCGCGGGGTATGCTTCAACCAGTTCTACGTGAACCAGGCTGTCTGTTCCGCATCTCGCGCCTCGTTACTCACGGGGTGCTACCCTGGCCGTTGCAGGATTTACGGGGCTTTAGCTCCGCGCCTCCGCGGCCTTGATCCCGGCTTCAGCACCATCGGGGAGGTGTTGCAATCTGCAGGTTACACAACCGGGTGTTTCGGCAAATGGCACGTGGGAGATCAGCCGGATACACGCCCGCCTGCCCGCGGATTCGACGAGTCCGCAGGCCTGATGTACTCGAACGACATGTGGAAACACCATCCCAACATGCGGCAGTTCGACGACTACGAGCTGCAATACTGGCACAACGGGGAAATCGTCATCAACGACGTCAGCCCCGAACAGCAGCGGATGTTAACCACGTGGTCCACCGAGTATGCCGAGGAATTCATCAGAAATTACAGCGGCGACAACCCGTTCTTCCTGTATGTTCCACACTCCATGCCGCACGTACCGATCTACTGCAGCGACAAATTCGAAGGCAAAAGCGGCGCCGGCCTTTATGGCGACGTCATGATGGAGATTGACTGGTCTCTGGGGCGCGTCATGGACACGCTCGAACAGGAAGGCGAACTGGAAAACACCCTGATCATGTTCACTTCCGACAATGGTCCCTGGCTTGCTTACGGCAACCATGCCGGCTATACACCGTTCCGCGAAGGTAAATCAACGTCCTTTGACGGGGGGACGCGCAGCGCCTGTGTCATGAGTTATCCGGGGCATATTCCCGAAGGCGAGTCCACAGACACCACGTTCGCCATTGTGGACATCCTGCCGACGTTTGCCCGTCTGGCGCAGGCGGAATTGCCCTCGAACCCCATTGATGGTATGGACGTATGGGACCTGATTACGCTGCGCTCTACGGACAACCCGCATGAGTATTACCCGTTTTCCACCGGACGCAATTTCGAGGGCGTCATTTCCGGCGACGGCAAGTGGAAGCTTCACCTGCCGCATAGCTACAAAAAGCTCGCTGAAGCAGGACAGGACGGTAAGCCCGGCCGGTACGAAGACGGCTACATCGAACTGTCGCTCTTCGATATGGAGAACGATCCCTACGAAACCACGAACCTCGTTGATCAATATCCCGAGGTGGTCAATCACTTAAAGGCACTCGCAGAAGAACACCAGCGGCGCTGGTGGTCACCTTCTGACTCGTGACCCGCCGTCTTCCGGGCGGGCATCATCCTAAATTTTAGGATCGTGGAGGGCAGAACGGATGAGCTCTACCCGCTGTTGTCTTCTTGAGCCGGCGGGACGGGGAGTCCGCAGTCGGAGATCAGGACCCCGCGCAGATGATCCATTTCGTGCAGCACAACACGCGCCCACAGGCCGTTCAGGGTCAATGTCTTCTTTTTACCCTTCTGATCCTGGCCGGTTACCGTAATTTCACTGGCGCGGGCAACGCGGAGAGCGCGGCCGGGCAGACTTAAACATCCTTCCACCAGTTCGTCCTCGGTCTGCGATGTCTCTACCAATTGAGGGTTCGCCAGAAACAGGAATTCCTCTTCAATTTCCGCCGTAAAAAACTGGCTGGAGAAGCCGACCTGGGGGCCGGCGAGGCCAATGCCGTCATTGTTTCGCATAACCGCTTTCATTTCCTTCACGAGCCGACGCAGTTTTTTGTCGAACTTCTCCACTGCGCGGCATTGATCCCGAAGAATCGGATCGGGAAGGGTTCTAAGCACAAGTGAAGTACCTTCCCCTGAAGCTTTCTGCGCCTGATCTGTGTTGTTGTTCTGTTCCGTTTCCGGCATGTATGGCCTCCGACCATAATTGCGATTTCTGCGAATTATTGCCCTTGCTCACAGCCGCGATCCAGCACGGCTTGCGCCGCCCCACGCGGCCGTTTTCCACTGTTTACTTTACCATCCGAATCGACGTTTATGCTATGCTTCCACTAGGGTAAGAAAATCTGTAATTCGCGTGGTTCCCGCTCAATGCAGTTTGCAGAAATTCCGGGACGTATAGTATCAGTTGTCTGAACGGAACAAGTTTGAATATTATGCAGTGAAAACGACTCTGAAGATAGGACCTAACGCTGGAACAGAGAAAAATGGCGGACAACCGATTCATCAGTATCGATCAGAATTCCAATCCCCTCTGGGACCCGGTACCCAAACTCCACGCGCTTGCTCGGCAAGGGTGGAGGGGAACGCACTATGTTGAAGATATCGATGTGGCGTTTACGCAACGCGGCGTCGGGCCTGAACACAACGAGCCGACGCTCGCCCGGGAGCAGTATTACCGGGACGGGAGTTCCGACTGGGGTACGGCGCTTTTTTACGCGGATTTTCTGGGGCGGAACATGCTCGATGTTCACCAAGTGGCCGGTTATGCGGGGTACAAAACGAGTACGCTGGCAAAGAAGCTCAATTATCGGGACGTGGATGCACTGTTTGATGCCTATTCACCGGGGGACACACTTCAGCTTGTGGGCCCCAGTTACATGTCGAACGCCGCGGATACCCATCGGACCATCGGTGACCTTTGTTTGGCGGAGACGCAGGAATACGTATTCCGGCTGTTGGAACACGCAAGGGAAAATCTGCTGGAACGCTTCCCTGAGGAAGAACCACGCGCCCGGATCGACGAATGGTTTTCCAATCAGCGTACGTGGCTGCATAAACTCTTACAGAACCGGGGAAGCATGGAGCGACTCGTCGAACTGTATAAGGACTGGATGGAGGCCGAAACAAGTGACGCCGTGGATGTGCGCTATAGCTCGGAGCTGTTTTCCTTCACTCCCGAAAGGCTGGCTGATGAACCGGGTTTTTCGCTGTTTAAACAATTCCTGAGGGATTACGACCGGATGGCTGATCTGCACAACGAAGCTGTGCACGCGACCGACACGGCCGTCAAGCCACTGGACACCTCAGCGGGTGAGTTGCCGTTTTTTGTGGTTCGGCGCCGGGAGAGTCGCCAACTGCGCACCTCATTGTACCTTTCCGGGAACAAGCTGTCGACCGGTGACGGCCAAGAGTGGACACTGGGGCGCAATGGCGCCGTACCGGCAGCCGAGCTGCAGGCGGCAGGCGTGAACGCGGTCGCCGGCAAGGCGCTGGTCCTCGTCCTGCAGGCACGCTGCATGAAGCAGGGAGGTGGTGCCCTCTGTATGCCGTACAAAGGCTCGCAGTATATGAACGTTGCGCATAGATTCGAAGCGAATTTGCGCAAAGCGGAGTTCTTGCCCGATACCATCCCCCCCATTATGCGCGTTCGCTTCAACGTTTTCGATCATTGGCGCAGATGCAGCACAATCATACGCCTTCCCTCTTACCTGAGCGGAGCATTTTCAGCTGACGAACTGCCTGCCTGGAGATTTGCTGAAGAATATCCGGCTGTTCTGAAACGAGCGCAGGACGAGTTAGCGCGTTTGACGGATGACACTTCCCGGCAGGTGTTCATGCATGAACTTTTCGCGGACAAATACAGGAAGCGCGAATTCCTCCGGGAACGTCAGCGGACATTGGCGGAAGATCCGCAGACACGTCCGCAGGCAGGTGAAGTATGGAAGCAGATCAAAGCCATCGATGAGCAATTGCTGGATTCTTTGGTCAAGCGTATTGTTCAGAATATTCACATTACCGGCCTTGAACACTGGAATTCACGCGGCGCAGTTTATCCGTGGAGTATTGCTTTAGGCGGGCAGCAATTCTACGAACATATCCTCCAGCAGGCAGAAATCTATCCGGAACGGCCGGGCGAAAGTCAGACTGCTTGATTATCCTGGCTGAGATAACGAGGTCCAAAGGAAGTACCACCAACGTTTGCTCTTGTTCTTTTATATCGGACGTAGGCCCTGTTTCGCCGAAACCGGCCTCCACCGGCACACCGGCACACCGACAGCCCGATTCACCGACTCACCGCCCGACGCGGACCGCAAAGCGGTCCAGGCGGGTAGCCACGGGCGCGAGCCCGTGGAACCCGGCGATGCCACCACACATGCGCGGCCCCATAGCGGGCGCGGGTGAGTTTCCTCATGTATAGCCACAAAAAGTCACAAAAAGGCACGAAAAATATGGCTTCGCAAGAACCAGGAACGATAGGACGACGTGACTACGGGACTACAGGACTACGGGACTACGGGACTACGGGACTACGGGACTACGGGACTACGGGACTACGGGACTACGGGACTACGGGACT
>CAJXKU010000135.1 GCA_913055945.1 uncultured Lentisphaerota bacterium
AGTGTCGGGACCGATCCCTGGAGTGCCGGCGGCTTGACGCCGCCTTAATACGCCGCGACCCGGCGCGGCGACATCTCCGCACTTTGAATGCCCTGCCATGTTCAGGGGATACCATGCACTGATGAAAACTTCTCAATATCCAAGCAATTATATTGATCACAACAATTCTCTAAGTGCTGTACCCCGCGGAAAACGTGTTGCATAACCAATAAAATCAAGGTAGATTATTCATAGCTACATTAAGGTACGGCATGACAACAAGGCCGAAGCGAGGTGGATTCATGACAAAACTCATGCAAAAAGAAGAAGCGCATAAAATGGTCGACCGGATGCCGCACGATGCGACGTGGGAAGATTTGATACACGAAATATATATCAAAGAGGCAGTGGAGAACGGAATGAATGACAGTAACGATGGCCGTGTTCGCGATGTAAAAGAAGTAAGAGCGAAATACGGACTGCCGGAATGAACGCTTACTGGACTGAGACGGCTGAACGTCACTTAGATGCCATTTACGCCTATATTGCCGTGGATTCACCCCCTTTACGCTCAGCACATGGTTGACCGCCTGACGCGGCGCTCCCAACAGATTGTTTCCTTCCCTTTTTCCGGTCGCCGAGTACCGGAGTACGACGTGGACCAAATCCGAGAGGTCATCGAAGGCCCTTACCGGCTGATTTACCACATAAAGTCAGACCAGATTGATATCCTTGCCGTCATTCATTGTGCAATGGATGTACTTCGTCGGGGATCGGAGGAGGACTCCGATTAGACCATTTACGATTCGGGCACCTTCCGGACAGGTGCCCGAATCGTAATTCCGGACCGCTGTGCGGGCCGGAATGGACCCCTGGGAACCGGATATCAAAAAAAGATGTCGCGCTCTGAAAGAGCGCCTCATTTCGTGCCCAGCGCAAAACCAAATGCCCAATTCCATATTTTGCTCATGGCGCAGCAAGGCCAGCCCGTGTTTTGCCTCTACTCCTCACTGACTGTCTCCAGCGTTTCCGCCCGCTTCACTAACCGCAGAAACTCCTTGCGGTAGTCGGAGGCGTCTGTGCTGCTCATGCCGCTGCGTGCCATCTCTGTGATCAGGCCATAATTGGTCGTTCCTTTGTATTCGTCGTCGCGCAGTTCCATGCCGAACATGGCCACGGCCGCGGACCAGTGAAAGTTGGTGGAGGGGTTTTCAGACATGTCTGCGCTTACCGGTTCTTTCATCAGAATGGACTCGTCGCCGTCAGGTTTTTTGTAACGGAACTTGACCGTACCTAATTCCCCCGATTCCTTCGCTTCTTTCTTGACGTCCTTTTCCTGATATTTTAAATCGGGCACGTCGCCGGGTTCATGCCCGGATTCAACGCCAACCGGCACGACTTGATACAATGCGGTCACGGAATGGCCCGAACCCAGTTCTCCTGCATCTTTGGTATCGTCCCGAAAATCCTCTTTGTCCAATTGCCGGTTGACGTACCCGATCAGGCGGTAGGATTTGACCACTGTCGGGTTGAATTCGATCTGGATCTTGACGTCTTTGGCGATGGTCATCATGGAGCCGCCGAACTCTTCGACCAGGGTCTTCTTCGCCTCCAGAATGCTGTCAATATACGCGTAGTTACCGTTGCCTTTGTTGGAGAGTTTCTCCATTTTCGAGCCCTGATAGTTACCGGTTCCGAAGCCGAGGACGGACAGGAATATTCCGCTCTCTCGCTTCTTTTCAATCAGGCGGACCAGACCGCCCTCGTCGGTGATACCCACGTTAAAATCGCCGTCGGTGGCCAGTATTACCCGGTTATTCCCGTCGTCCAGGAAGTTTTCGTTTGCTTTCTTATACGCCAGTTTGATCCCTTTTGATCCGGCTGTGCTGCCGCCCCCTTCTAAACTGTTGATGGCCTGCTTGATCTTTTCCTTTTTGTCGCCGGACGTAGGGTTCAGGGCGACACCTGATGAACCCGCATAGACCACCATACTGATGCGGTCCTGCGCACGCAATTGGTCCACCAGCAGATTCAACGACTTTTTCAGCAACGGCAATTTCTTCGAGTTTCGCATAGAGCCGGACACGTCCACTAAAAACACCAGGTTCGAGGGAGGCACGTTTTCTGTATCGATTGTTCTGCCCTGCAGTCCGATGTGCAACAACTGATGATCCGTTTGCCACGGGCAGTTGCCGAATTCAGTGGTAATCGAAAACGGGTGCTTGCCTTCGGGCTGAGGATAGGCGTAGTCGAAGTAGTTGATCATCTCTTCGATCCGTACCGCGTCCGCCGGCGGCAAACGGTCGTCTTTAAGGAAGCGCCGTGTGTTGGCGTACGAGGCACTGTCCACGTCGATGGAAAATGTGGAAAGCGGACGGTCTTCGACCTGCCGGAACGGATTGGCTTCAGTGTGCTCGTAGTCCTCCCGGTTCATTCCGGGCGGGAGCGTTTCACGAGGTGACTGGTCCTGCTCAACCGACGGTTTCATGTGTGTCACCCGCTGTGCTGACTTGGATAAGGATTTAATCTCCTTCTGTGGCGATACCCGACGGGCTTTTTCTCTGGCTTTGCTACACGCCGGCAGTAGCATGCCCGCCACAATCGCTGCGAGGGGCACCAGAATGCAAACCACGATCAACACGGTCCGTTTCCGATTTCTGTGTCCATTTTTACTCATTTTCTGTTCCTCCTTTTTCGAATCCTTTTTCAGCGGCCTGCTTTAACAGCGCGTCGGAGAGAGCTTCCCCCAGCGTCTTCTCGCCGGATTCGCTTTTCTCCCGACGTTTTTTGGCAACGTATTTCTTGCGCTCAGCGTTGAGCTTTTTGATTTTCTTTTCGATCTCAGCCCGTTTCCGGGCGTTTTTCTCCACGTATGCTTTCCGCTCTTTGACCGACATATTGCGCATTTTTTCAGGGAGTTTGGTCTTTCCAACCTCGTTGAGATCTACCTTGTCGTTTTCAACGGCATCAACAAGGTCCCAATTAGCGTTGACGTACTGCGCATTCGCTTTCGTGACCGCACGCTGCACGTGCGCGCCCGCCGCGGCCTTCTTAGCGGCATTAGCGTCCTGCTCCGCCTGTCTTTTTTTGAACGCTTCCCCCTTCCCTCCGTAGGGTATATAGGTTTTGTTCAGTTTCTTGTTAAGCTTGGCGATCTTCTCGTCCTGCGGGGCGTCGACATGCGTGACAGCGCGATCTTGATTGATGCAGGAGAACGAGCCGTCTGCCAGCATGGCACCGTCTTTCCATTTACCCTTGATACCGTCCTGTTTCGAGCCGCAATGTATCGTATTGACGATCACGCCGTTACTGATAGCCTTTTTGCAGGCTTTCGCATAGTCCACCGGCCCCTGCGTGAAGGGTTCGTTGCCGGCGATGAAGATCACCTTGAGATGTTCATTGGACTCACTCCAGTCGAGTTGATTGGTGGCTTTTTTGATGACCATGCCGCAATATTCGCTCCCGCCGTCTGTTTCAAGAGCGAACAGTTCTTCGGATACTCTGTCGAGGTCTCTGCTGAGGGGGACGATCTTGCGCATATATCCCTTGTCTTCGGGAAGCGGATCATGACCGTATTCATACAGTGCGACCTCAAGTCGGGGCAACTGCCCGTTTTTCTTGGTGGTGGCAAACTGGTTAACGATTTTCCAAAGCTGAGTCTTGGCCTGCTGGATCAGACCGGACATACTGCCACTGGTATCCAGAAGGATCGCCATCTGGATCAGGGAACGCTCCCCGCTTTCCTTTTCCTGTGCGCCGACAACGGGTGCAACGGATGACAGAGTGACAACCAGAGACAGCGCGATAACAAACATTGACCGTTTCATTGTGGACCTCCTTTTTTACTTGACTTCGTATACTTTCCCGTCAATAAACACCTGCACCCGCTTCCCCACACTCAGCCATTTGCTGGCCTGCGGATGTTTATGCAACAAAGCAAAATATCGGTCGCTGCCGAACGTCAATTCGACCCGTTCGGCGTCTGGGTGATTCTGAACCTTGGTGCCGAGCCATTCGTCCCCGCGCCGATAAAACGCTCGACCTCCTACAAACTTTCGATCCTTTGACGGCGCCGCCTTACCGGTCGATGAGGCCGCAGTTCTGCCGCCCGCGAGAGCGTCAGCAACCCCAGAGGTTTCCCCTGCTTCCGCACTTGCGCTCAGATTGTCCGCCTTTTTCATCTCCTGCGCCGAACGGGCGCTGCGCACGGCAACGTCCCCGCCTTTTTTCTCTTTCATAGCTTGGTAATGCGCCTGTGATTTTTCAACACGTACTTCAAGCTCAGCGTCGGAATGTGCGTGGTCGCGAGCCTGCCCTTCGATGGTACGGGACATCTCCGGCACATCACGCCGGCGTTCATCTTCCAGGATGAGGTACGAGGTGTACGGCGTGACAATACCGAAACGCCGAGCCAGACGCGTTACCTCTTTGCGGAGTTCTTCGGACTCCCCATGCAGCCGGATTTGATCGAGAAGATACCCCACCCGGCGAGTCGCCCAGAGACGCGGGACGAACTCGTGTTTTTCCGCGTGTTTCGGGAATCGCCGCTCCCTTACCAGTTCGACTGTCTTGCCCTCCACTTTCCCCGTAAGCGTAACAGCGGCATCACCAGACCCGCGATAGCGTCCAAGCTGGATCAGTTGCTGACCGCGGAAGAGATTGCCGAGGTTCTTCGGGCTGGATCGATGCAGGCGAATGTCGCCTTGGGCTTGCAGGTCCAGGTCAGTCAGGACCGGGTGCGCGATCCGGCGGTAAAAGGTGGTGAGCTTACGGTCGATCTTCTCATCCGGCAATACGTACTGCGTGAAAGCACCCGTATTTTCGCTTATGCGGTTCAGCAGGTGCGTGTTGATGTCCGTGCCCACACCGAAGCTGAAAAGCCGGGCTCCGGCGGCTTCGCCGACAGCCTTGACGATCGCATCCTCGTTATTCTCCCCGATCGTCGGGCGACCATCGGTCAAAAACACGATCATTTTCGGGCGGCTGTTCTTTTCCTGTTCCGATCTGATGGTTCCCACAGCCTCATTCAAGGCCCCGTGTATGGCCGTACCGCCCACTCCCTCCAAGTTTTTCACGAATTCCAGCGCTTTATCACAGTTCTGTTCGTTCGCCTTGGCCAAGCCCTCGAATAACGGCTCAGCCTCAGTACTGAACCGCACAATTTCGAATCGGTCTTCTTTGTTCAGGTGCTTGACGCAGAAACGAGTGGCACGATGGACCTGACTGATTTTTTTACCGCGCATCGACCCGGACGTATCAATGACAAAGACGACATCTTTCGCGGCAATGGGTGTAGACGTCAAGTCGTTCCCCGGCGAGGCAAACAACATGTAATACCCGGGTTTGTCCCGGTCATCACGGTAGGTCAGCAGATTCATCGAAATCCCGTGCTCGGGTGCCTGCGGCGCGGAATACAACAACCGGAAATCGCTGTCTGGTTTGACGTCGCTGTTTTCGTAGCCGACGACGGCGTGCTTTGAACTCTTGTGATTGACTTCGACGCGGTGACTGGGCGAGTAAACCGACTTCAACGCATGTTTCGCCTTGATACGACACCGCACCGAGAGCGAGTCTATGGGTTTCGCGCTGAATTTTTCGGTGTTCAGCGGATACGTATAGTTCACAAGCCCGCCGTCAGGCTCAAGGAGCTGGGTGTATTGCAGGCGTACACGCTTATCACTCTTAGGCTCGATGGGGTAAATCCGGACCTTGAACGCGCCGCGACCGACATATTCCAAAAGAGCTGGATCCTTCTGGCGGCGGACAATACGCTCGTAGACGTTCTGTGCCTTCTCAGCATCGAGCAGTTCAGCCTTGACTTGCTCACCCCCGATATTCATCGTAAACTTGTCGATCTGCGCGCCTTCAGGCAATGGGAACAGATACGTCCCCTCGAGTTCCTGATTGCTGGGGTTGTGAAAAACCTGGTCGACGTTTGTCGTGGCAACCTGGCTTTTGATTTCCACGTCCACATGATGCCGTTTGACTTCCAACGGTGCAAAAGCATGCTCCTCCGTCGGCGGATGACGCGGTGGATCGGATACCACCACCAAGCCATCAGCAAAGCTTGCCGCGCAAATCATCAGCCAGGATACTACCCCGCAGAGAAGCAACGGTCTCAGAATAACTTCTCGCTTCTTCAATTGCATGGTACGCCTCCTTGTTTTCGCTGGTGTTCCTGTCCGTGCACTCGTCGTTGCTAACATTCAATCAAACAGCGTGATCACCTTGTGACGTAACTGTTCTTTGAGCTTTCATGAATGTAGACGTTCCCAGATGACATTTTTTTAAAAACTTTTTTCGAGAGAAAAATTGCTGCAACATATGCGAAAATTTAAGGTGGACAGGGTACTAGGTGTTCTGCTTGTTAAAACAATAAGAAGGACGTGTTGACTTGAAAAAACACGGCCGACTTGACTCGGTCGTTTTTGGGAAAAACGGAAGGACTCTACGTGTTGTCTTTCAATGGAGGAGGAATCGCGGATTTCCGTTAGCTGGTGTAACGCAAAGGCGGAGGCAGGACCTCTACCCGGCAACAAGTTGCGGGAATTTTTTGGGGTTAATGGCCTGTCTGCGAAAACTTCGCGAACGATCGAGGTTTCAAAAACAAAACGCTACCACGTACAATTCAAGCTCGAAATCTACTGCGACATTCCGGCCACATTCACTTCCGCAGTGGTACTGTCAGCATTCCGGTACACCCAGTATCCTTTTAACGGCTTGATCTTCTCTGCTTTCTTATACTGGCCATCCTGCCATTTCCAGATCGGCATGACGATGGTGTCACCGAATATGCCTTCCGGGGTATTATCTTGGGGAACCCGGCAGAGCGAAATCAGATTCCAGCCGGATTGCAGGGTTATGACGTATTTGTCCGGATCTGTACCCATGTCCTCTTCTACACTGTCACACAGGCCGTCACCGTCGCTGTCGGGGCTGTCAGGAATTTCCATGCTGCCGAGTTCGATGGTGTCGCTCTCTGAACAGTACACCCAATGCCCATTTGTGGGGAGAATCGTCTCCGCTTTTTTATACTGCACCTTATCCCAGTGCCATACCGGATCGTCCGTGTAGTCACCGAAAATTCCCTCAACAGAACAATCTGCCGGAGCCAAAGCAATGGAAACCAGGTTCCAACCTTCCTGCAGTTTCAGCTCATAAACGGTCGGATGCGTGTCCCTTTCGTATTCCTGTAAATTCGACCAGCCGTCGCAGTCAAAGTCATCGTGCGGTTTTACATCGACTACTGTTTCAATGTCATCACTGGAATCTGCTTCCACAATTTTCTGTTCCCAATCATCCGGCAAAGAATCGGTATCTTTATATTGTGCTGCAACATTCAGGTCCTCTGTGATGCTGGTGTAATCGGTATCCCACTCTGTAAACTCACAATACGCGTCAGTGCTCACCTCCGGCGCCGTGGCGCTATCGTCGTGCTCAACGGTCTGCTCGACTTCGCCGCCACCGGTGCGAGTACCGTGGTCGCTTAGGTTAAACGTGACCGTATACTCATTGATCGCGAACTGCGCGGTCACATCAAGATCCGAGGTCACGTTCGTATCCGTTCGCGGATTCGCTGTACTGCCGTCGCTCCATTGCGTGAAGTGGTAGCCCGAGGCCGGCTCCGCTGTAACCTCGCTGCCGTCAGAGCCGTGCGACACCGTCTGGTCGGTCGTACCGGAAATACTGCCGTTCGAGCCGGCGCTGTACTGCAGGCTGTACTCATTGATCGCGAACTGCGCGGTTACACTGATATCCGAGGTCACGTTCGTATCCGTGCGCGGATTCGCTGTACTGCCGTCGCTCCACTGCGTGAAGTGGTAGCCTGTATCCGGATTGGCCTGAACTTCCGTACAATCTCCCCCGTAAACCACAGTCTGACTTTTCGTACCATCGATACTGCCTTGCGAATCGCTTCCATAGCTGGCGGTTTGGTCGGGTTTTGCAACTCTGTAAACACTCCCGGACTTGCTGGTGTCTGAAAAATTTGATGAATCCCCTTTCCCAACACCAATAAAAAATCCACTCGCAGTTACTTCGAGAGAAAAAGCAGCGGCGGGGAGAGTCACCTGCACTGTCTTCGTCCAATTCGTAAGGTCCGGCGAAGAATAGACGCAGGCGTCCCACGTGTTTTTATCAAGAGCCAATACATGACAATTTCCGTCGTAGGTGACAATATCCTTCATCTGCAGGTTCGTCGGCAGCGACACTTTCTTGACTTTTTCGTTCAGTCCCTGAAGCCACATAAGCGAGGTGGAACTTCCGGAATCCCATACGTACACTGCACCGTTACCGAAACGCGTCAACCCGGAAAAACCGCCGGAGCTATCACTTACCGCCGGCAGCAGCGTATCGTATTTGCGCGACATAGTACTCCCGCTAATCGAGTACCCGCCCTCCTGGGAGTACATAGTAGGCATAGCGAAAACTTTGTCACTAAACGGCACCATCTCGTGCAATCGGTTCACGTCGTCGCGCGAAGTTGTGCAGTTTTCCCACGATTGACCGTCGTCGGCGGATGCGTAGACCGTGCCATAACTGCTTGTAAGTGCTGTGACGTATATAGTACCGTCCGAACTGACCGCCAAGTCATTTATGTGAAGTGCGTTAGGCACAGTCCTACGTTTTGTCCACGACCCCTCGCGTTTGTAGTAGATGTTGCCGTAGTTGTGATTCTCGGTTGCATCCTTGCCGGGGATGTAGAGCGTATCACCGGAATCGCGGAATACGGTTACCACTTCCTCATCAACCGTGTATTCGTCTGTAAAGCTGACGGCGTCGCTTGTGGCACTTTCCTCAAAAGACCATACCTTTACCGGCCCTACATTGTTGTTGTAGTCGCCGCATCCGACGTATATCCTGTTGTTATAACGGTGGAGGTCATGAATTTGCCGCGCTGTCGCGTTGTTGGGGTACTGATTGCTGGGCGGGTTGCCTATCCAGGTGCTGTTTGTAACCGGACTACCATCCTGCACCGTTACACTCACTGTATCGTCGTA
>CAJXKU010000136.1 GCA_913055945.1 uncultured Lentisphaerota bacterium
CCAGATTCTGAACCGCCCGCCACTGAATGAGGCTGGTGTCCTGGAATTCATCGATCAACCAATGGTCGTAATGGCTGTCGAGGCGGTAATCGATATAGAGCCTGTCGCCCGACAGCGAATCGTTCTCCTGGGAAAGGGTGCCCTGATTCAGAAGAAAGACGGCATCCGTGAACGTCAGCTTCCCCTTCCAGCGGACTGTTTCCGCATACTGATCTTCGTACGTTTTCAGAATCTGATACAGCCCCCGTGTACGCTCGAGCTGCGTCGTCAGACAGGCGGTCAAAACGTATTCGAGCAGCCTGTACGCACACGCACACGCCTCGGAGGGCATGTCCCATTCATTTCGGTCGGTTCGCAGCGTGGCCGCGCGTTTTGCCAGATCGTTCGCGTTCTCTGCCAGCTTTCCGAACATGAACTTCACGCCGTCCCAATTCGCTTCAGGATGAAAATCGCCTTCCAGCGCATCCAGAAACGTACCCCAACGTTCCTGCTGTTTCTCTTTGAGGTCCGCGCGTTCCACGAGTTCGCGCATTCGGCGGATATCTTCGCGGATATTGTCACGCGTACGAAACGTCCATTCGCAGCCGTCGGGCCAGATCTTCTGCGGATTTCCCCAGCACTCAGCATCCGGGGCCTCCAGAAAGTACGAATGGTATTCCCGCATAAAGGAATCGAGCAATTCGGTAAATTTCTTCCCCTCCTGCCCGAACGTGGCCTGTTTGAAGCTTTCCAGAAAAGAGCCGGCCTGTTGCGATTCGTCCGTGTCCATATTATCCAGAATATCCCGGAGGGTTGCCTGACGCGCGGCCATGGCCGGGTATCCTTCCAGGATTTGCACCTGCCCGCCGAAACCGAGCTCAAAGGGGAAAGCCTGGATGACGCTGACCAGGAAGCTGTCAAGGGTACCCACACGACACAGGTGCATCCTGTCCAGTACGCTACGCAAAAGCCACTGTGCATGTTCGCACGTGAGTTCATAGCCGGGCGGAACCGCTTCGCAGCTGTGGAGTTCCGCACTCACCTTTTGAGCCTGTTCTCCATCCGTCGCAGCGGTTGCAAGCACTTGAACAATCCGGTCGAAGATTTCGCCCGCCGCCTTGCGCGTAAACGTCATTGCGATGATTTTCTCCGGCGGTGCTCCGTGGCACAGGAGGCCGACATACCGGCGAATCAACTGAAAGGTTTTACCGGATCCGGCGGCTGCGGAAATAGCTTTATGGGCTATACCGTGTGCATCATGACCGACATCAGTCATATGCGATCTCCCTTATGTCATATGTATTCCTGCTCGTTCATTCCCGGCGCATTCGCTCGCATCAGACTAACTGCGATTCGTTACAGTCAAACCCCCGATTCGTCTCTTGTTTGGGGTGTCTGGACGTTGGCCGGCGGTCAGGCTCGTATGAGACTCGGTACAGCGACTGCATGAAGCCAAACCATACTGAAGTATGAACGCTGACCAGCCAAAACCGCGTGATCGACTTGTCGGAGTTCATGCTTCAGCATTTCTGCTGAGTCTCATACCAGGGTGTCAGGGCGGCTTCGCCGCCCGGCAGGTTGGCTCGTATGTAAACGGTGGATACTTGTCAAAATACTCGCCTTCTTGCGCGCAGCATAACTTGAGCTCTGAGGCGCGGGCAAAGCGCGAATGCGCCGGTCAGAAACATCGCTCAACAGGGGACAATTCGCGGTATTAGCCGTAATGACCGGCTCAAGGCAATTGTACGCAAAAACACTTTTCCAGAAAGCCGGGAAGAACCGACTTTGAGTGTTCTCAGCCAATGTCCGGAGTCCCGTTCAACCTAATTTTCGCAGTTTTAGGTTCAACGTCCGAATGGCCAGTTCTCCGGCGGATCTTCGACGATTTTATACATGTAAAGGGAACGTTCAGGGATTTCGAGGTTTATTCCCCGATGCAGCTGATCCGCTGTGAATACGAATTGATCCTGGATTGAAGGTTCTCGCTGGTGCCCGTGATAAATACAGCGCAGCCCAACCCGATTGCCGTACTCCTGGTTCAAAGCTTCACCGAGGAGCAGTAACTGGTTCTGAGGTGCCCGATGATTGTAGACAAACAGCATATCTGCGTCCGGGTAAAAATACACGTACGCACCGGGCGTGGGGCAATCGAGCGTGTCCATGAGTTTTTCGCCGTCTCCCGCCAGATGATAGATCAGCCGTTTAAGGAATTCGCCGTAGTTTGCCGCCCACTCATTACCGGTAATGTAAGCGGCCTGACCATTGCCGTAAGAATTGAGCGTTGCAATGGCTTTACGTTCGTCCTTTGTTCCGCTGGCGAGGAGCTCTACGTTTGATTTTGAGGGGGTCATGGCGACGTTATGCTGAACGGTGCCGATCTTGTTCAGGCCGTAGAAGATACGGGGGGCGTTATCTGTCAGTGTCAACTCGATTTCCGGCGGCGCCTGATACTGACGGAAAAGTCCAGCCGTCCCGCGATAAAGCTCCTGCTCAGCCGCTCTGGAGGCCCGTCCTTCGTACTCCAGGCCGAAAACATCGGGAAGGAGAAATTGGTCATCTTCGTCAATTGCGGGTGCGTCGATACCAAGAATGCTTCCGCCATTGTTGACGTATTGACGGATATTTGAGGCCACCTCTTCATTCCAGTGGTGTCCCCCGCTCCAGGCGGAGCCGGGTTCGCCGACGTTCAGAAGGACGTCGGCATCCTCGGGCACGCCCTGTCTGCCGATTCTACGGAGGGAGAGAAATTTCACATGAATGGGGAGGTCCGTCAGTTCCATGAGTGTTGTTTGGGAAGGATTGTTTATCCATGGGGAGCGCGGCCATGAACGCAGTTTACCCCACGAATTAATAACGTAGAGAGTGAGGTCATGGGAAAACGGTTTCGTATTATCCATGTGGCGGTAGAAACGATCATATTCGTGAAGGGCTTGTTGCACAGCCTTTGCATATTGGGGTTTCGACTCGTGATAATCGGCGTTCTGACTTCCGATCGAGACACCGTCGGGTGTCTTATACAACACGGCTCGACGCATGCTGTCCCAGCGGACATTGAATGATCCTTTGCTGTGTACCCATATCCTGATGGTTCGATCTACATCGTGCTCATCTTTGAAATCAGTCAGACGGCGCACATCAACAGCCCAGTTGCTGGGCATAGTGACCCAGTCGTATCCGGCCTCACCAATCATGCCCTCATAGGCTTCAATACCGGTAAATCCGTCTCCCCAGAACACCGCAGCATCGGCGTCATTGCGATGTACCCAGTCGGTATATCCCTGGGCGTAGCCCAGGACCTGCTCCTGTACGGCGTCTATCCAGTCCAGGTACCCTTCTTTCGGCGGATCGTCTGCTGTCCGGACTTCACCTTTATTGTTTATCCACCACATTGGATTCACTTCTCGGCCCGTTTTTTCTTCAAAATATTCAATGGTTGATGGCGTGAGTGTTCTTCCATACGTAAACCAGCAGTGCAGACGCCCTTTTTCCGCTCCGACCACATGATGACCAAAGCCGGCCACATGGATTGACCGGGAATAATCAGCGTCAGTGACCCCCACGTGTTTTGTTCCGCTGATGCTGTCCCAATATGCTTTGGAGTTCTGAACGTCCGGTAACATTTTATCGACTCGATCTTCGCCCGTGCCAACCGGGAAAATGACTTCGTACCTGTCTCCGGGGGATACATTTTCAATCGTAACTTTCCCATCTATAACTTTTTTCTTTCCGTCTTCGGAGACGATTTTCTCAACGTCCCATCTTTCCGGCGGTACCATCTCGCTCCGGGTAAGATTCAGAACACGCCAGCGTTTTTCGGGGGATAACGCAAAATTCACCTGTTTCGCCTTATGCCCATCCAGCAATCGTATCGTGAGCGAGTTCTCCTTCGCTTCGACCGGACGGGAATTCACGTACATTGATTTCCACGGCTGGGTCCATTCAGGATGTTTCTTCAACCATTTCTCTTCGTCGATGCCGCCGGGGGCAACGGTCACCTCAAGTCCCCAGTTCTGCAGGTGATGTATTTCACGGTTAGCCGCTTCTGCCGGCGCAAGAGGGTCATCCCCGGGAAACGGACCGTGCCATACTCGATTGGCCCCATACTGTTCCACAAGTTCCGCATTAACGTGCTGATGAATGCTGTTTCTGCCCCACCGGAGTTCCAGGATCGGTTCACACCGTTCTCCGGCGCGGTTATGTCTCCGATCCTGTCCTACAGCTTTTCCCCCGGAGAGCTGGATCAGCATGAATAGGCACGCAAAACTCAGTAGATAAATATTCTTTTGTCCCCAGGGCAATAAGTGCATAGGGCCGCTCCTTTTTTTATGTTTTCTGCAGATCCTTGATCACTTCGATGTGTCTCGGTCGGTGTCCGAGCTCAGCAAGAGTTCCTTTTCTCCGAGAACATTCCCGGTGAATCTGACTTCATCTATCAGTCCCTCAAAGTTATTTCTTGTCCCTGAAAGATCATCCTCCGCCGCCACAGCGCCGATCAGAAAAGGCGCTTTCGATGTATGCAGACGGCCGGGACGGTCCTTTTCCACAACGTCTGTTTTGAGGGGGGACTTATCTTGAAGATTTTTGAGGTAGAACTTAACTTTACCCCCTTCGTCTGTAACATCTACCGAGGCTGCAACGAAATACCCTGTCCTCTCTTTCATTTTCAGGTTGCTTTCAAATTTGATATTCGTCCGAGGTCCAACAGTTCCGTCATTACTCAAGTTCATGTGCAGCCTCCCGTCCTTACCCACCGAAAGATGCCAGCGTCGTTCCGCTGGGCCGGGGCGAACGGAGAACTGAGAAGCAATGGTCATTGTTTTTCCGATTTCGTCGGCTTCGCAAAGCGCTTCAATGGTAAAAGCATCGGCGTAGAATTCTTTTACCGGATCACAGCTCAATGCAGATTTTCCGTCAAGACGGAGCGCATGCTCATTTATCTGTCCGCTTGCAGGAACGTTGTTCCAAAAGCTCACGCCGGGGCTTCGCCAGTGATAAGAATGGAGTGAAACCTGTTCCCCTTCGTTGGGATTGGAAAGTAGCAGGCCATTGGGGCTGATATCTTCCAGAAAATCATCTCCTTCAAACCGCCAGTAGCCAATAGCATTCCGCGCGGCCGGGGGAGGCGGCGGGACGGGGATGCCAAGCAGTTGGTCCTCTTCAAGAATTCCGGCTGACCACCGAACTTCATCGATTACGCCTTCAAAGTGAGAACGGCGACCTTTATGATATCCTTTACCTTTTGCGGTGGCGCCGACGACGAAAGGAGCAGTGGATTGGTGGAGACGATCAACGCCTGGGTCTTCAACCGTCTCTTTTTGCACTGCACCGCCATTAGCTACGTCTTTGAGGTAAAAAGTGGTTGTCGTTCCCTCATCCGTTACATTGACAGCCGCCGCAACGTAATACGTTTTGCCGGCTTCGATCGTCAGGTCGCTTTTGCTGGTTCGACTGGTCCGAGGTCCCCGTGTGCCGTCAGTACTCAGGGACATTTGCAGTTCGGAATTGTCATTAACGGCAAAACGCCATCCTCTCTGTGCCGGCCCACCGTACGCAGCCCACTGGGATGCGAGCGTGCCGGCGGAGTTATTGCTCGACCGAATGTACATCTCTATAGTGAACCGGCTGACGTTAAAGTACGGTCGGGTCCCACCGCTCAGGCTTGCGCCTTGGGCCAGTCGCACAGCCTGTTTATTTGCGTCCCGTGTCTGAGGCAGTTTTTCCGGAAAACCCAACCGGGAAGCATCGGATATTTCCGCCCGCCCACCATCATTTGTTAACGCCAAACTATGAGGGCCTTTATCGGTCAGCCATCCGTCCCCCTCAAAACGCCAGTATCCGATGGTCTGCGCACTCATGGTGGGCCAAGTCAAGATAAGAAAATACAGCACCGATACAAATACGACGTTTCTATATTTCGCGTTCATTGTTGTGCACATTTGTGATCCCTCAGCTTATGTAGTTGGTTCGCTAGTGTGGTGTCGACCACTTTTATCTATCACCGACGAATCGTGCTGCATCAGAGGCCGGCGAGCCGGATATCCAAACCATTTCGGGTATCTTATGAGTTAGCAATATATCCTTTTACTCCGCGGTTACTGTCAAATCGTCCTGTGCCGTGTCTTCTGTTTTCAGTACAGCCATGTTCGGCACGGCGTAATAACCTCCCGATTTTCCTTTGTGGCCGGGGATAACAATCTCACCCGCGGGGAATTGACGTTTGTAAACCGTATCCGTATGTTTGGTTCCGTTGGGTCGCCATTCAACCACCATGTCCGTCTTTTTCCACTTTTCGGGCGGAGTATATTGGCCTCGGTCGTGGACCAGCAGATAAACAGTCACGGCTTCATTCACCTTGAATTCGAATTCAGGCGCTTCTTTGCTGGAGTTACCCCGGGGGATACTGACCGCATCTAGCCCAGTAAAAACATCCGGCATATTTACGACCTCGTATTCACCACCGCATCGGGTTACACTTTCCGTTTCAATTTCTTTCACGTGATGTATTTCTGTGTCTCCGCCGGTAAGCCGTTCAACATCCCTGGAATATCCGATCATATTCTGTAATTGGTCGATGTGTTTGCGGTAGACCTCTCGAGGGGTTGCGTTATGTTTGACGCATAGCGCCGCAGCATACCCGGTTGCGACCCCCATTTGTCCCGTTGTTTTCATTATCCGTGGACCGCCCAATCCGATGTGGGAACAACTGAAACAGCGCCCCGCCATCATCAGATTCGTTATATTCCTCGAATACAATGACCGGAATGGTATGTAATACTTTCCCCCGGTGTTACGATGCAGAGCTTTGGTCTTGAAATTTCCCGTGCGGGCATGTACATCAATGTTGCGGCGTTCGGTGACGACGGTATCGCTGAAGAAGTGATTGGACAGGATGTCGTTCTGCGTATACACGTAGTCCCCCATGAGACGCCGGGATTCGCGTTTACCGGCGACATACCCCACCCATTTCAGTTTCCGCTTTGCGTTATCGCCATCCTGTTTTGCGTTATAGAAGCTCCCGTAAATCGCGCGTAACAGGTAATCGCGAATACGCTCGGCATCTTTTATCTGGTGCACTTCGTCTCTTATAAATTCCCATTCCCATCCGCCGTTTAAGGCTTTGTTTTTCCCGGCGACAGGCATAGCCCATGGCACTTCGGGAAAAGACACCGATTCATCTGTTTTCTCTGAATTCCATAACAATGTCGGCCCCATTGTCTTGTTGTCCGATTTTATGGGAGACCAGCGTTCCCCGTGTTTGGCCCATCCCTCATCCACGTATGTGGTCCGCGATTCTCTTCCATACCGATAATCCGCTCCTGCCCAGTATCCAATCCATCCGTCACCAGTGCAGTCGATAAAAACAGGAGCGTGGAACCGTTTTATTTCTCGAGTTTTGAGATTCCGTGCATCGACGCTGTCGATCGTGTTAGAGGTCGTGTTAGCCGTATACGCCCGCCATGAAAGGAAAAGATCAACGCCGCTTTCTTCGAGTGCCTTATGCCGTTGGTTCGTGTTGGGAATAGCTTTGGCAGATGAATTCGGCCAGTGTCGGGTATCAATTTTATCTATTATACCTTTGCTTTTCCCGTAAAGGCCGAGAGCATGGACCCGAACTTCACTGCTCGCGTTTCCCCCGAGCACCGGTCGGTCGTGTATAAGCGCGACATCCAATCCCTTTTTATCGGCTGCCAGAGCAGCACCGCAGCCTGCTATGCCGCCTCCCACGATAACAACATCAAATTCTCCGGCCGAGGGGGGCTGTGCGGGCAAGCCTTTTTGTTCGTTCCGCCACCGCCTTAATTCTTCCGGTTCATTCGGAGGACGAAACCCTTTGTCTGTCGTAAAGTAGAGGGCATCGCAACGTCCATCAAAACCGGTAAGATCTTCAAGGGCGAGGGAAACGTTCTTGTTGTCAATTTCAACCAGGCCTCCGTTCTGCCATCCCCAATCTCCTTCCGTTCCGAATACGGTGTCCAGGGGATTGCCGTTGACAATCACCTTAAATCGTCCCGGAGCCTTCCAATCACCCGGAACCCAGTCTTTCGTTCTAACCCACACCCGATACGTTCCCTGCTCAGGAAAAGTGAGCTTGGTCTCTGCGTTATCCACGGGACTCCCCAGGCCGTGAGCCAGAAGATAAGAAGATCCCATGATATGGACGAATTGCTGATCCCGTTTCCATCCACCCGTATCATCAAAATGCTCCGCTTCTACGAACACCTGCCCGGTGAAGGCGGTACCGGTTAACATCAGGCTCATCAGAATAATAAAGCCGGAGATTTGTTGTTTACACATACTTCATCCTTTCTTTGGTAAAAAAAACGTTCCTACCCGGTCACCCCCGGTTACACGATAGTCGATTGACAACCTTGGCTTTACAACCTGTTCTGCCAAGTTTCGATAAATTTTCGGAAAGACCGGTCGTATGTCGCTTCTACATCATTCGGGAAGCAACAGGCCGGAAGTTGGTTCATGGCCAGATGTGAGTGAAGGCATTCGCAGCATTGTCCTTTTGTGCTGCAGGGATAAGTGCAGTTGCATTTCTGTTTGTTTGCTTCGAGCTGGGGACACGCCGTCGCCATTTTGATATCTCCTCTGTTTTTTTACGCTTTTCGGGATAGATGAAGGATTACAATTGGTTTTCGGTGCTCTCGTGCTTTATTTCATCTGGTATATCTACAAAATATACATCCGGAAATGTCCGCAAACTGTGACAATGCTTAACTTATTGACTCATTCCGCAACGTCTACATTGCATTAGGCAGTATCAGGCTGAAAATACATATTCTGCCGGATCAGAACAGGGTGGGGTGCTTTTTGAGCTTATGTGCCTTGGTGTCCTCAGCTTCATACGAGCCAACGCGCCGGGCGGCGGAGCCGCCCTGACACCCCGCGGCGAGACTTTGTCTCCGGTATGTTCCGGCCTTTTTGCGGTACTC
>CAJXKU010000137.1 GCA_913055945.1 uncultured Lentisphaerota bacterium
GCATAAAAGTATGTAGTATGTTTATGAAATACTGCAAATAGAGTTACAAAATATAAAAGTAACAGACAATTGCTGAATGAAAAGTCTCAGGTATGAGTTCACACTGCAGTGTGTAGTTCCGTGGAGCGGAGACCAGTATGAGTTCACACTTCAGTGTGTCGAGAGTGTAGCGGAAGCCGGTATGAGTTCACACTTTAGTGTGCCAGGCGCGGTGCGGAAGCCGGTATGAGTTCACACTGCAGTGTGTAGTTCCGGGCGTGGAATCGCACAAGCTGAAGCTTGAACTCATACGAAAACGTATTTATTACTAACAGTAAAAAACAGGAGAAAAAAGATGAGTAACTATCTTGCCGAATCAGTGAAAAGAGGGATTAAAGTAAACATTTCAACAGGTGCTGCTCTGCGCCCGGCGCGACGTTGTATGCTGGCGCTTGGATTGCTGCTGGCGCTCACCGGAGTCGCACTGGAGGCGGCTGAGAGAAAGGTCGATTATGCGGTGGAGGATGCTGCTTATCAGACGATTAAGGCACTTACCAATTCCGGGGTGGACGCGGATCGGATAGCTTTTGTCGGGTTGTTCGAGCCGGAGGAGGAACCGCGACAACTGGCACCGGTTTTTCACGCGGCCTTCGATTCTGCCGTTCCGCACCCGGTACCCCAGACCAACGTTCGCCGAGAAGTCGCCGTTCACGATATTGCTCTGCCCGAACCCGAGAAGATGCTTGATATAAATGCCGTCCTCAATATCCGCAAGGAGCTCTTCAGACGGACGATCGCCGGGATTGATCATCAGTTCATACGGCTGACAGTTGTTATGCCCGGTCGGCTCTTCGCCCACGAGTCCGGCCGTATCCAGGTCGTAGAGAAAATGCTTGAGCACTCCCTGGTCGAAAAGCGTCAGCTCGCGCGTCGGGACGCCATCATCATCAACCGCTGCAGCCGAAGGTGAGAACGGCCTGTGGGGATTGTCCACAACAGTCATTTCAGGCGCGAGTACCTGCTGTCCCAATTTGCCCCGCAGCGGCGACTCGCCTTTGGCTACACTGCGCCCGTTCACCCCGATCTCAAACACGCGAAGGAACTGCTGGAGCACCTCCGGCGGAAGATAAGCGGGGACGTTCCCCTCCGGAGATTCAGCAATTCTCTCTCCCTGTTTCAGATCTTCCAACACTCGCCCTACGATATACGACGGGTCGTAAAACTCGTTCAAATCGCCCCAGCTCCTGCCGAAACCGGTAAAAAGCATATCCGTGCCTTCTGTCCGCTGAACGGCCGCACCTAAAGACCAACCCGTCGCTTTCTCTTCATGGCAGACGCCTCCCGTTGTCAGAAGCAGCATTTCGTTTTCCAGCCTGCTTGCGCCTGCGTTGATATCCATTTCCTCATTATAATCCTTCAACCTGCTCACAATGTCGCCGCAATCGTCGATCATTTTTTCGGGTGTCAAGTTGTACACTTCATCCGACCAGGATTGAATCCGGGGCTCCGTTGACGGGGAAGGGTACGCCTCGAAATGGGCGTCACTGCCGTTCTTCCCAAGCTGGATGGCCGAGCCGACCAGCTCCTCCAGCCGATCCATATCGTTACCGGACACACGTCCGCATTTGCCGTTGACCAGCACTTCTATTTTGCAGTTGATTTTCTCCTCCGCCCCCATATTCTTTAACCGACCGCTCTCGTACCCACAGGACAACGCGTCACTGTGGACAAATCCTGCCTTCGCACTACTCGCACCTTTCTGCAACGCAAGATCCAGACAGCGTTGCAGTTTTTCCTTTACTCGACCTATCATGCTCTGCTTCATAATCATCGTGCCTCCTGATATATGCACATACTACCCGATTGTGATTGCATCCATACCGAAGAGAAAACCAGCCTGGATGCTGACGACACGCTAAACGCAGGGACTGCGTCCAGCGTCACAATACAAGCCTGGATGTTGACGTCATGCTAAACGCAGTTTGACATGCTGAACGCAGTTCCTGAACGCAGGCACTGCGTGCAGCGGACTGCGTCCAGCGTCACAATACAAGCCTGGATGTTGGCGACATGCTAAACGCAGTTTGACATGCTGAACGCAGTTCTTAGCGGCCACCCACCACGACATTCTGTATCCGCAGATGCGGCGCGCCGAACGTTACCGGCAACGGCGACTGACCGCCTTTTCCGCACCCGCCGCCACGTTCAATCATCCGAAAATCATTCCCGAACCCATCCATATTCTGAAGCGTCTCAAACACATTTCCCGTCAGCGTCACATCCCGGATCAATTCACCGACCTGTCCATTCCTGATCCGATAGGCATAGCCGGCCGAAAACGTGAACATTTCCATCATTGTCTGACCGCCCTGCATACTGCAGGCATAAATACCATCATCGATATCTCCGATCATCTCCTCAACATCCTCATCGCCGCCTTCGATGTACGTATTCGTCATCCGCACAATCGGCGGCACATCCCGCCGAATGGCACGTGCATTCCCCGTAGGCGAAGCCTTCATTTTGCCGGCCGTTTCCAGCCCGTGCAAATGCCCCGCCAGCACACCCTCACGGATCAGATCCGTCTTTCCTGTGGGCGTGCCTTCATCATCCACACCACTGCTTCCCAGCATCCCTGGCATCGAACCATCATCGACGATATTAAGACCTTTTGCCCCCATCTCCCTGCCGACATACATCAGGTCCCGCATTTTCGGATTCTCATACAACCCGTCAGCTTCACTCAGATGCCCGAACGCCTCATGGGCAAAGACGCCCGCCAACTCAGGGTCCAGAATAACCGGGTACACGCCTCCTTCGCAGGGCGGTGCTTCAAGCAGATTCACAGCGCGATGTGCCGCTTCCTCCATCTTATGTTCCAAGCCCCTGACGCATCCGTAGCCGCGACAAGAGGAAACGCTTTCCTGAGCCCTTTGGACCAGATCACCATCCCTGGCAACAGCCACCGCATGCAGCCGCACCCGGGGCCTTTCCTCCATAAAGTACGTTCCCCGCGTCGAAGCGAAATACACCCGGCGAAACCGATCGCCGTACGAAACGGTAGAGGATTCGATTCGCGGATCCGCCTGCAGAATAATGTCATTGTAATCGCTGGCCATACGCACTTTATCATCAAACGACACTTCGCGGAAATCCTCCTCCAGTGCGGCAGGAGCGTCCATGGACACCGGCTCCACGTTCGCCAGTACCGTTTCATCATTCCCTATAAGCGAAGCGTACTGCGACGCCTCCGCCACAGCATCCGCCACCTCATCGGGCGAATCAAACGTCCGTATCCCCCATCCGCCGTTCTTACAGGCGCGCGCTATCCCGCCCTGGAAGACGCCGGAGGAAACCGTGTCCAACTCTTCACCCCTATATACCACCTGAGTGGTCTCATCGCTTTCCACGCGTACATCCGCATAGTCCGCATTGCTCCGCTTAAGCGCGTCTTTCAGTTGCTGTTCCATAGCCCACAGCCTTTTCCATTTGGTGTTCATCCGTACTAGCACTTATGCTTAACACAGCGTCAGCATGAGGCCCCGCTGTAACCATGCGAGACCTTCACTTCCGTTTTCCGCTTTTTGTTGTGCGGATACTATAGGCTCTCACAGCCATTCAACAGCACCGATTACAGACATATACAGACATGCGACCACGCAACATTGTCATGTTGTGAACATGAAATTATCCAGACATCAGCAGCAGAAGCGGGTTCTCTTCGAGTTCGGCGGAGCCCTTCGTCAATGATGAATGTTGAATCATGAATTCTGAAGATGGCAACATAAACTGGACAAAAACATGAAGGACAAAAAAAGCGGGGGAATACAATATAAGAAACTACGCGCGGTATTGACGATAAATATTCGCTCCACGCAGTGGTTTCGCTCCACGCAGTGGTTTCGCTCCACGCAGTGGTCTCGCTCCACGCAGTGGTCTCGCTCCACGCAGTGGTTTCATACCGGGGTATCGGGGTAGCTTTCGCCGCCCGGCGGGTTGGCTCATCTGCGCCCTATACCCCCGCAGCCTCGCACTCCTGTTTCACTTTTGCTGTGACTTCATCCAGAGAGACAAACTCGCGCCGCGTGCCGTCACGCGTTTTGAATTCAACCTGATTCTGATCCACATTCTTCGGCGACACAATCAACCGGAGAGGAATGCCGATCAGATCCGCGTCATTAAACATGAATCCGGCCTTTTCCCCCCGATCATCGAACAACACTTCAATGCCCTCCTCCAACAGGTCCTTATAGATCCGCTCAGCGATATCTCCGACGCCCTTTTTCCCCGGATCCAGCGCGCATATGTGTACTTGGTAGGGCGCGATAGACATCGGCCAGATCGGCCCGTAGTCGTCGTGCGACTGCTCAATGACGGCCGCCATGGTCCGCCCGACCCCGATGCCGTAACACCCCATCACCATGGGATGCTTTTTGCCGTTCTCATCAAGGAATTCGCAATTCATACTTTCGGAATACTTCGTGCCGAGCTGGAAAATATTCCCCACTTCAATCCCGCGTCGCAGTTCCAGGGGCTTGCCGGTGACTGGACAGGGATCACCTTCGCGAACCATAGCCACATCCGCCACTTCGCCCACGTTGGCATCCCGGTAGTAGTTGTAGTTCCGGTAATGGTAATCCGGCTCATTTGCGCCCACAACGAGATTGTTCGACTCCGCGGCAGAGGGGTCGACCACAATTTTCACCTGATTTTCATCCAGATCCATGGGCGAGGCATAACCCGGTTCAGCCCCGGCGGCACGAATCCCCTCGTCCGAGGCAAATTCAAGCGCAGAAGCGCCCGTAACCTTCTGCAGTTTGCTTTCATTCACATCCAGATCCCCCCTGAGCTGAACAAATATCAAGCCGTCGTTCTCGTCGGCATAAAACACCGCCTTTGCCGTTTTCGACTCCGGCACCCCGACATAGGAAGCCACACCCTGTATCGTCTTCTGCTCAGGCGTATGTACTTTTTCAAGCGGCTGCGGCTCCTCTTTTGTAAATTCCAGATCAGCCGTGGCGATCTCAAGGTTCGCGCAATACTCACCGTCCGGCGACATCGCCACCATATCCTCCCCGCAATCGGCAAGCGCAAGCATTTCATGCGACTCAGACCCGCCCATCATCCCTGTATCGGATTTTATGGTCACCACATCCGTCAACCCGATCCGGCGGAACAACCGTTCGTATGCCTCCTTCACGCGCTCGTACCATTCCTCCATATTCTCCCTGCTCGAATGAAACGAATACGCGTCTTTCATGGTAAACTCACGCACACGGATCAGTCCGCCGCGGGGCCTGGCTTCATCCCGATACTTGGTCTGAATCTGGTAAACCATGAACGGGAGCTGTTTATAAGAGTTCACTTCCGTACGCACAAGGTGCACCACAGCCTCCTCGTGCGTCATGCCCAGGATCATCGGATTCTCATTCCGATTGCTGAACCGCAGAAGTTCGGGCCCCATTGCCTGAGCTCTGCCGCTCTCTTCCCAGAGCTCCTCGGGCAGGACCACCGGCAGCTTTACCTCCTGCCCTTCCAGTTTGTTCATTTCAGCCCGAATCAGTTCTTCAATCCTGCTGCAGATACGTTGTCCCAAAGGCAGAAGCGAATAAATGCCCGCGGATACAGGCCGGACATAGCCGCCGCGGATAAGATAAATATGACTCGGAATGGAGGCGTCCCGCGGCGTTTCCTTGATCCTCTGTCCCACCATTTTCGACAATCGCATAAGCTTTCCACTTTCTTTTTCCGTTCAATTCAGCTTTGTTTCGATGTTATTTCCTGCAGGGGCAGCCGTATGTAAGAGTGCCCTGTACAATAACTCACCCTCTTCGAGAGCGTCTTCTGCAAGACGCGCGCGCCTTCTGCAGGAGCCTTCTATACAAGACCTGCTCTCTGCAAGAGCCGTCTGCAAGACCTGCAAGACTTACGAGCGTAATTTAAAACGTCTCGAACATTCTACAGATCAACCACAGCCCACTTCTGTCTGAGTTCCGCTTTTAAGCGGAAGTCCCCCGGCGGCTTTAGCCGACGGAAAGAGCATGGATGTCGATGGTAGGGTGAATGCAATTCCGCAGTTGATGACCTGTCGAGTTCATTTTCGCTACATTTTGACAGAAAAATCGGGGACAGAAAGTCACCAAAAGCCCCAAAAAACATGACGATCCCGTTTCTTACTAAGACAGGCTCTTCCCGAGGTCTCTGGAGTTCAATTTTTTTTAACCACGAAGGCCACGAAGAACACGAAGAGAGATGACATTTACGCTCTGCGGGTAGTACGCAGAGCGTAAGCTCAATCCTTTAGAGCAAAGCCGTTTTGCTTCCTCATATCGCCAGCCAAAGCAAAGTGTCTTACTTCCCGCTGTAAACGCATATCCCCTGTCCCCCGTTCCGGCATCCGGACCGCAAAGCGGTCCAGGCGAGTAGCCACGGGTGTGAACCCGTGGGATCGGGGATAACGCTCACATACGCGCCCCAAAGCGGGCGCGGGTGATGCATACCTGGAAGTCCACGAACATTTTGCCAACCACGGGACCACGGGACTACGGGACCACGGTGAACGACTTCAATGACGAACCGACGAACCGGAACACTGCTTCACTTGAATCCCGCGAAGCGGTCAACAAAACGCATATCCCCTGTCCCCCCGTTCTACTTTTGAACCTTTGTTGGAACAATTGTCCTGCTTAGATCTGACGCATATCGACTGGGCTATCGTCGGCGGCGAATCCGGCCCGCGGGCACGTCCGATGGAAAAAGAGTGGGTGCTCGATATTCGCGATCAGTGTCGAGTCTATGGTAGTGACTTCTTTTTCAAACAATGGGGTGGCACAAACAAGAAGAAAAACGGTCGCATCCTGCAGGGGCGAACGTGGGATGCGATACCTGCTACATAGAAGGCAATAGGTAATTAGGGACGTGCTAACCCTCGTACGTATGTCCGGCCCGGTAAAGCCGCCCCAATTCCTATTTCTCTATCCCCGCCGGGCCGGGTATATCGTGGCTGTTTGATCCGTTTTCGCCCAGAGTACCGCGGCGGCGGAATAAAAAAACCATCCGCAGATCCTTCAGCTCTTTGCCGAGTTCGCGGGCAAAATACAGCAGTATGTCAGCAGTCACTGATATGCTGTCGGTTTGCACGTACACGCCGTTGTTACCTTCAACAATCTCAGTGGTGGCTGTGTTTTCCAGACCCTGTCGGATGTTCTCCGAATAGAAATCCCGCCACGACGCCCAAGGCAGCTCCACGCCGAAGTGCGGTGTGCCGTCCTGCAGGATCTCCTTATAGACGTTGATCTGCCTCTCGTCCAGGCTCATATAGAGCCGGTCGTCGTTGACACCGCGTTGCACAAAGAAGGATATGTTCTCTTCGAGCGCTTCCCTTTTAACCGGGTACAGAATGATTCTCCTGAAGCCGCGCTGAAGGAAAATGGCGACCACAAAGCCCAGGAATGCACCTCCTATGTCGGCGATAAACCAGCCTATACCCATACAGACGATGAAAACAGGAACCGCCCGCCAGGGTTGCTCCTGTTTACCAATACAGCCTTTATGTACGTCGGATCCGCGCATACTATGTAACGACTAACAGTAGGTTGCATTGCGACCACAGCCTGCCCTTGGGAAAACGGCCCCTATTGGTTTCAACCAAATCAGCGGTAAGAGGGCAAGGAGCAACCCACTGAAACTTCTGCCATTGTAACTAATATCTCCCTGGTTACGTGTGGCAAGATCGCTCTCGGCAATTCCAATATTATTTTAGTTGTCAAATGCCCCGCCTTGCTTAATATCAAAAATAAGAAGATCTGAATGACACTCCAAACTGTCAAGATCTGCTTGTGCAGCATCAAGGACATAATCGATCATTTGCAGGATGCGGTCCGGTTCATCATTGACCTCCGCACAGAGCCCATTATTATCCTCATACAGTTGCTCACATTGTTTTTCCAGTTGTTCCCTGAGGTTGTCCCCCTGAAGAGTTTTCTGCCAGTGCTTCCATGGTAGCTGTAAGCGAAATACATAAGTCTGTTTGTCAAAATCGTCCTTCCGGTACAACTTAAATCTACGTCCTTTTACGACCATATCTATGCAGGCCTTATTGAAACTCTTTTGTGTAAAATTAAAAAGCGCTTTTCGCAACTCATCCCGGCGGGGACCGCACATCCAAATGGGCCAGATGTGGCTCTTTAATATTAGACCGATAAAGAAACCTAAAGCAGCACCAGCTATACCCCACCCAACAGAGCTGCTAAGGAATCCGACAATCAATCCAGCTGTCAAAATAATGCAAGAGATGAGCACATCTTCCCGCCAATCTCCTCCCGTATCTCTAATCTTTTTCATTTGTGAGCCAATCCAGGTAAGTTTCCCATATATCATATTTGATGCCAAGATACAGTGCGGCTCCGCCTGTTCCAAGCGGTCGCGCCCACCGGCTGGCAGAAAGGGCCGGGACGCCGTCACTTACTCCTGATACAGACTTTGTGAATGCCTGTCCGGTTTCACCGACAAACCTGAAGGCACGGGGATAACGCCCAGTTCCAGCAATAGCACCTTGATACACGTTGTGTCCCTTGCTGTACGCCTGGGCACCGAATTCTTTCCCCTTCGTAACACCTCTTTTACTGCCGCGCTTAACTGACTGACCGATCCTTTTACCGACACGAGCACTACTTCGGGCAAACCTGTTACCGGCGCCTATTCCTTTACTTACTGCTTTTGTAGTCCCTGCCTTTAGAGTTTCCTTAGTGGCCTGAGCAGAGCCGCTTAAGGTTGCCGACGGGTTGTACGCCTTCCCGACTACGGTCCCGGTCAGCAGTATTTGCCCCACACCGACGAGTGATCGCGAGGTCCGTTGCATTCCGGAAAGTTTGCGCTGGCCTAACAGATCAACTCCAT
>CAJXKU010000138.1 GCA_913055945.1 uncultured Lentisphaerota bacterium
TTAGAGAGCCTACGGCTCGGCAAGGCTACGATAAAGCCGCCCCTTCGGGGCTGATGGCTCACAAGTACCGGCTGAAGCCGGTACTACAAGCCGGGCCGGAAACGCGTATTCAGCAGTCCAAATACCGATTGACGTCGGTACTGCATAGGCAACGGCCAACATACCTCTCTTCACTTCAGCGTTTTACCGTATCCGCCAGAGGAGATGCGCTGGATTTACCTCTTCTCTCCCAGATCCACGTTGTTCTCCGGCGAGAAATCATCCGGCGGATCCGTTTTCAGCTTCAGGTTCAAATGCAGTCCGTGCCCATCCAGTCGCGACCTGTTCGAGGTGGAAAAGGATGAAAAATGCACCCCTGAGCGGACTTTTTTGTTCACAGGGAAAGTCTTAGCACGATCCCGGTCCAACTCCGTGAGCGAGACGTCGAACAGAAACTTGTTTTCGCCGTATTCTATATAACAGGTATAACATTTACCGTTCTCCAGTTCGATCCTTAAAGGTTTGATTTCCCCGTACGCAATTGAGAAATAAACCGGCTTAAAATGGTAATAATCATCGTCATACCTGAATCGACCGCCGAACAGTTTCCCGTAGAGAACTCTGTCCGGAAAATACGCATCCTTATCCAGTGAATTCAGCAGACGTTCTTCACGCGCTGCCTGAGCCTGACGCTCCTTTTTCTCAATCTCTCTTTCCTGCTGTTTTTCTTTGTAATATTCTTCGATGACCTTTTCTTTCTGCTTTTCGCTCAAGGTCTTCCATACTTCTTCCTTTACCCCGAATTTTGTACTGCACCCGGCAGCTAAGACAACTGCTCCAGTCAAGAGCATGAACGCAGGGCGTCTGAACGAACTACAGTAGAGCGCCATCTGCTCCCAGCAGGACTTCTGCATTTTCGCTCGACAGGCCATAATACCCAAAGCGTGTTCCTCCAAAGCTTAAGATTTAATCACCGTAACAATTCTCTCTTATGTTGACGTCTCTTCATCCATCCGTATTCAGAACGTCGGTTCGCCCGTTCTGCGGAAATTTTCGACTGCCGCCAGCGACTGATCTGCGTACCGCCGGGCACCGCGCGGATCATTCCGCCGGCTGCTCATGGCTATAACAATATACTTCTGATGCTCGTACAACAAGTAGAAGAAGCGGCGTACACCAGCGGCGCCTTCGTGCATTTCAATTTGTTTTCCATACCCTTCCCAGAAAGCGGGTTTGGTCACACCGCAGTACTCAGCAATCGCCAGATCCCATTCCACATCGCCCCAGCACGCGCGGTCAAAATCGAGTACAGCGGTGACTTCACCTTCCGGCGTAACCAGCACATTGGTCACCCAAAGGTCTCCATGAAGGAGGCGCGAAGTGGCACAATGATCATCAAACACAGACAGGTTCTCGTGGAGGCATGTCATAACGCGTTCCGCTGTTTCTTCGTCGTAGATGCCGGTAGCAACAATGTCATCCAGTTCTTTGCGAAACATCGTGGCAAACGCTTCCTTCCACGTGGCGCACGGTTGCATACAGTGATGCTCCCCGAGATAACCGAAACGGTTGTGCGGATCGGTAACTCTGTGAATCTGTGCCACATAGCTCCCCCATTCCCGCAACACACGCTCTATCCCCGCGGGCTCCAGCCTGGCTTCTGACAGCGGCACGCCGGGCAACCTGGGCATGATGATATAATCGCGATCGATGTATTCGCGGGAAAAGTCGTACGCGGTAATGTCCGGCACAGGTACATCTGTTTCTCTCTGCAGCCGCTCGTGGATCTTCGGTTCCTGCCGCATCATCCGGTATTCATAAAACAGCTGCCGCACATCATCCGGGGGCGCCACCCGCAACACATAAGGGCCGGAACTCGAACTCCGGACTTCAAAGGTTTCCGAAAACTGCCCGGAGCCGAAGGGGGTGCATTCCCAGTGGTCTTCCTCCAGTTGTCGGGATACCAGCTCTTTCGCCGTCTGCGGCGTCAGTGTCATAACATCGGAACTCCTTTATTCAGCACCTGTTTTGCAGGAGGTTCTGTCGCTCCAGGTAGTGAAAAGAAGCTGTGAAGCCGTTCGTGATCAGGGGCGGCATCAGTTCAAAAACAAGTAAACGATCAGCCATGCATTCAGTCCTGTCGGCCTTCCACCACATTGAGAAGCACCGCAGCGGCTAATCCGAGCCGTCGGTCAAAGCGACTTTCCTGATCAGGAGAAAAATCGACAACCAGTTTCAGGATAATGGGATTGAACTTCTGCCTATAATTGGCAACCAGTTCACCACCGATCGTGGCGTGATATTTCTGCGGGAGGAAAAAGGAAGCATTTTCGATGAAGCGCCTGACCAGCGCTTTAAGCATGGAATCCTCCTGGATAGAGCCTACAGCGTTACCGTCCGAATCCATGATCTCCCACTGGTCACGCACGAATGTTGAGCTCAGCCCTGCCCTTTTCAGCGTACCCAGACGCTCGCCGGTGGTCGAGTCCTGGACATCGTAGGCGCCGGCAATATCGAATATGCTCTGGGTGGAAATCTTCAGCAACTCCTCCTGCTTGCTTTCATCGCTATACAGACGAATATCTTCTTTGAGCTTAAAGCGTTTCTGTTCGGAATACAGCACCAGCTTCCCATTCGCATCGTAAATGTGGAAAGCGCCACCGAACAGCCGCAGCAATTTCGTACGCACCAGATAAGAGGTGGAACCAAAACGTTCCGTCACAGATTCGGCAATCGTACTGTCAGAGGACATTGGTCATCCCTTTCTTTCTCTTTCCGTGTTTTCTCCAGAAACCAAGCGGCTACGCCGGCATAATCACCGGATACCCCGCTGTGAGATCACTGCGTGGAGGAACTGCGTCAGCCTGTCGTTCACATCCAAAGTGTCTTTGTCATGCTGGACGCAGTCCCTGCGTTCAGCCTGTCGTTCACATCCATGGTGTCTTTGTCATGCTGCACGCAGTGCCTCCATTTCACCGGGCCGGAAAGGCATAAAGTTCGGTTTGGGGCACGCCCATGTAACACCATTCTTCGATCGGGCTGTACTCACGCATAATATCTCGCAAATCTTTGTCAATATAACTCTGACGTCGAAAAAGCAACAGATAGTCGGGCAATGGATCTCCGGGCGACCAGCCCGCACGGTAACTGATATGTTTACTGATCCAGGGTGGCCGATCCCAGAAATTGTATGCCGGGGGCCAAACGGCCAAACTGCTGCCGCGACACACCTCATTTACCCTGGACTGCACCCCCGCATGAACCGCGTCCCCCCAGTACGTCGTACTGAACCCCAACTCGTGCGCTCCTCGGGCAGTTCCGATCAAGGTATTATAGAAAGAAAGCTGATAAGGGAACGTCCATATGCAGAACCCGGCTGTCAGCACATACACCGCGCATACAGCCCACGCCCCTGCGTGCCTGCGCCAACAAGTCCACACGCGGCCGCCCCCCAGCCCCGCCAGACACGCTATAAAGGGAAACGCCGGCATGAACAATCTGATCCCGTCATACTTCGGAACCACCGGGAGACAGAACACAGCAACGTGAACGGCCGCATTTGCGGCCAGGAAAATTATGACCGGACGAGATTCCACTTCGTCCCGGATCCTCTTCAAACCTGCGCCGGTAAACACCACAAATCCCGCCGGCAACGTGACCAGGATCATCACCACCGGATAGTGCCAGGGAGCCGTCCGATCTTTGTATGTTTTCCCCATATAATGCACGGGGACCAGGGAAAGCCCGGTGTCGGAACTTTTCTCGGCCACCTGCTCGGTACGTCTAAGAACGTAATCCGCCGTCCTCTGTACCGGCTGCGGCCACAACCACGGCCATCCCGCAAAGAACATTATACCGCCGACGCACAGAAAAATCGCCACAGGCCGGACCGCTTTTTTCCGCCAGTACACGATTGCCCAGGGCACCACGGCCAGAGGCACGAAGACGGCATTCAATTTTGTCAAAAGAGCAACTCCCCAGGCAGCCCCTGCCCCCACGCTACGCCCCTTATGGTCCTTCGAATACAGAAAGAGGATCGCACTCGCAAAACATGCTCCGGCTACGGGCACATCCAGGGCAGCTATACTCCCGTGGCCCAGGACACGAGGCATCAACGGCAGGACCGCAGCAGCTGAAACACCGGCAATTCGCCCGAACGCACGCGCTGTAAACAGGTACACGAGCCCCACCAGGGCCGTAAACATAGCCACTGCAAGCACGCGCGCATACAGCAGCGAAAGGCGCGGGTTATCCTCTTTATCGGTAACGAATGCCGCTATGCCGTACACGATTTTTGCCGCCGGCGGATGTTCGTGATTGGGCCCCCAGTGGTAATCGATGGACGCTTTCGAGAAAGCTTCCGGCGAAAGCTGCGCAAACCATTGCACATGCCGATACCCCCCAGAAAAATAAGCTGCTTCATCCCATGTCACCCCCAGGGTACAGACAAGCTTAATGCCTGTGGCGAAAACCACAAACACCCCGATCAACGCAATCAGTCGCCGCGTTTCTTTATCTATGCTCATGTACCGCTACCCACCGTACCCATACGTTCCCGTCCTCGATTTCTGCCATTCGAACGTCTCCAGGTGTATGTTCGCGGCCTCCAATTCTGCATTCGCCTGCTGCAAGGCCGACTGGTCGCCAAAGACCGCTGTTGAAGCCTGATACAGTCCCTGCTGCAACCAACGTTCACAGCTTTCAGCCACCTGAGAGGGAGTGACTTCCAGTATCCGCTCAAGAAAATCCTGCCGCATCTCGCGCGTGACGCCTCGCAAATGAAATTCAAGTGCCCGTCCCGCCGCATCACGTCCTCGAGCCGGAATATCAATGCCTTTCGCAGCGCCCAGAATCACCTGTTCAAATGTTTCCTGCTCATACGCCGCGACTCTTGATTTTAAATATGTGGGCACATTCCGAAACGTCTCAAGCGTGCGTACAATCTGCGGATCTTCGGTGCTGCTTACCACGAACAAACAGGCGCTCGCGTGATACGAAGCGTTCACGCCGTACGCCCCGCCTTTCAATCGAACGTCTTCCCACAGCGTACCTGTACTGAGTTCATGCCCTATCAACGTAAAGACAGGAGCCTCTTCAGATTTCGGAGCAACACAAGGCCACGTCATCGTAACATAGTTGACGCCTACGGGATAAGCTATGCCCTCATTTACAACCTCTTCCCCGGAAAAGCTTTTTGCTCCTCCTTTCCCCTGCACGCGGGAACCGGACTGGAACCGGGCTCTATCGGCGCGTATCTTCTTCTCCCCTCGCTCCGTGCCTGCAAAACTGATCGTGGTTATGCCCTGTTCTCTGATGAAATCGCGAATGCGTGCCAAAGCGCAGATCACTTTCTCTATACCCTCTGAGCTTTCCACCATTTCAGCAACCTGCCGCATAAACAGATACTGGCTCACCCAATTCAGTCGATCAGCAAGGTGGTAAAATGCAGACTGACCACGGCCGGCTCGTAAAGGAAGCCCGTCAGGTGCCTCCGCCACCAACTGCTCCCGACAGACGGCAAAACGCTGCTCGACAATCCTCGCCACCCGTTCGCGGTCCGTAAGATCCGTCTCGAAACATCGCTGCGCCATTACTTCCAGCATTCCGTTTAAGTTCCCATCCAGTGTCATCCCGTTCATCAGGAACAGCGGCTGTACATCCGCGGGGGCAGCCACCGGTGCAGTAATCCCCGGCCATACGGCCAAATTATGCCCCACAGCCGCTTCGCGCTCCGACATGGCGGCGTAGTCCAGGCCTCCCGCTCCGGCCAGTCGGCAGACATCGCAATACAACGGCAGCCAGTCCAGCAGTTCGTCGTCCAGGTGCTGTAAGTCCGAACAAAGGAACACGAAGTTCAGTCCATTACAGGATGTCCGGGTAAGCAGCAGATCGGTGTTGTCTTCGCGTTCCATTTCCGTCTCCAGTGCCGAGACCCGGCCAGAGACATCGGATTTTGTCAGCCGCGGAAATACCTTCCCTTCTCCGGGTTTTTCCGGTGCTTCAGGTATTTCAGACGACTCACCTTTCGGGTTGACCAGGATCTTCTGCAAGTACGCCCGGTCCTGCTGTGACCGAAACTGTTCCAACTGCGCGGCGACGGTCTTTTCCCGGCGCTGCTGAAACTCAGGATCAGGTTCGTACGAGCAGACCACATAGTGAGGATTCCGGCAAAGCAGACGACTCAGGTAACGCTTAAGCAAATCGGGCTCCTTCTTCAGACGTCCGCGAAACCACCGGCTGAGCTCATCCGTGTGCAGCCAATACAACGGGTCTTGCTGGTAGCGCCATCCGTGAGTGACCTGCTCCACCAGCCCTAAAGGCCTGTCCAAACTCTCCTGCCGAAGCCGGATTTCATATCGATTCAACGCCTTCTCCACTTCCTCCGGCGTAAATCCTCGCTGTGCCACTTCATTCAACGTTTCAAAAACCCGCTTCTGAATATCTTCTGCTCGGCCCGGCGGCGCTCCGATCAGGCCCACCGTAAAATACGCCTCGCGGGCCCCCGTGTCGTAGCCGGAATCCGTCAGCTCCTGACCAAGACGCGATTCGACAAGCGCTTTCCGCAGGGGCGCCCCAGCATGTCCCAGCAAAAGGTCCGCGATAAGATGCATCGCAATGACTGCCTGGATATCCGTCACTGCATTGGTGTACCACGACATCACTACAGCTCCCTCCGAGGCCCGATCGTGTGAATCAGCCGGATATGTGCGGTGAATATACGCGGGCGACGGCCACTGCGGTTGGACATTCGCAGGCACCTGCACGCTTGTCCGCTCAAAAGCATCGAAGGCGGCGTCAGCAAAAAATCGCAGATGCTGCTCTGTAGGAAGATCGCTTGAAACAATCGTGAGCGTGTTTGCAGGGTGATAATAGCACGTATGGAAATCTTTAACCGCACTGTATGCCAACCATGGCAAAGCATCCGGATCCCCGCCGGAATCTCTCCCGCCGGGACTCTCCGGAAAAAGCCTGCGTGTATCTTTTTCAATCAATTCATCCAGATCTGCGTAGGCCCCTTCCATCTCATTATAGACAATCCCCGTTCTTTTCAAGGGTGTATGAATACCATCACCCGAAAATACGAGGTGACAGGCTTCCTGTCGGAAGTCTTCCTCCTTGAGCAAAGGGAAAAATACAGCGTCGAAATACGCCGCGGCAAGATTGTAAAAGTCCCTCTCTATCCGCGTACTGAAGACGTATTCAGTGACATCCTGACATGTAATAGCATTCATGAACGTGGCCATACTTGACTTTTCAAGTTCGGCCATAATATCCTTTACACGATAGTTTCTTGAACCACAGAACACGAGGTGCTCCAGTACATGGGCGACACCGGTATTGTCGGGGGGCGGGGTTTGGACCGCCACAGCAAGACTCTTCTCCGGATCCCTGTTCCGCAGATGAAGGACACGGGCACCGCTTTTCTTATGCTCGAAACAGCAGGCACCGCTCTGGATATTCGAAAGCCATTCAGCCTGTATAAGTCTGTATCCGGCCAGCTCTTCGCCCGGCGTCATCTGCATCACATCGACTTCTGAAGTATCGTTCTCCAGATTTGGTTCCTGTTGCGGCGTCATAGGATCCTCTGTAAATTAATTCGCCTTTCGATACGTTTTCTCAGCCTGTATTGAAGCGATGATGTATTATGTTTCAATAATGAAAACGCGCATTACAATTCGCTGTAAAGCTCAACTATACAGGTTTGTCTCACCGGTGAGCTCCGAAGGCTCAGCTGTCCGGATTGGTACAACGGCGAAAATATAACTCCAGAGAAACCTCAGGCTGATATACCCGGACACCACCGATGGGACAATCAAAGCTCGTAACAGGGAATATCCCTATGAGATTCTCACAAGGATTTTTTATACTACTGGCAGCAGCCTTCGCAGGAGGCTGCGCAACCTCCTCCCGCTTAAGCAGTGACTTCAGCGGCAACCCTGTCTCCGCCGGATGGAAGAGCGAGACCTTTTCCGAAAAAGGAGCGGAGTGCAGGTGGGCCGGATCGGAAAACGGCGCGGTAGACCCCCATCTTCTAAGCCGTCAAGGTCAGTGGACCAGTCCCCAGATTGCACTGGCAAGTTCCGCTTCCGGGTACCGAATCTCGTTCCGCTTCAAAGCTACAGAGCCTGGAAAATGGAGCTGTACGTTTTTCAATGAAGACGGCGAAAAGTTGCCGGGGGCCCAATCGGGAACCATTCAACGGTCCACCCTGTGGTCGAAAGAAACGGTCACCGTAGATATCCCTGAAGACGCAACACATATGCGGGTAATGTTCTCTTCATTGGAAGACGGCATCGTGAGTATTGACGACGTTTCCGTTCACCCTGTGAAACGAAGAAAGCACAGGGAATCGATAGCGCAGTCAACAAGTCACATGTAAATATCGTGCGCTGTAAGCGCACCTCATTTAGGATGATCGGTCCCTGCCGCGATCTTTAAGCCAGGGATTGAAAGGGAACAGGAGTAAAAGGCGAAAGGAGGAAATGAGGCGCTCTTTCAGAGCGCGATATTCTTTGGATATCCGGGCCCCAGGGTTCCATCCCGGCCCGCACAGCGGTCCGGAATTCCACCCTGGGCTGAATTTGAGCTCGGGCCGTTGGCCCTAAATCATCCAACTACGCGACCGTCTTCGGACGTTGGCCGGCGGCCAGGCTGTATGGGACTCAAACTGGGAACGCGTGATCTCAAGGAACCCCTTGGGGATGTGGCGGGCCTCCGCCACATATTGCGCTCGAGGCCGAGCGCATCTCCAGAAAGCAGCTTTTTTGAAGTCTCTTGTTTGGGGTGTCAGGACTTCGGCCGGCGGTCAGGCTCGTATGAGACTCGCCGGGTAAAGATCCGGCTGAAGCCGGAACTACAAGCAATTGCCTCCCTGGATATCTGAAGGT
>CAJXKU010000139.1 GCA_913055945.1 uncultured Lentisphaerota bacterium
CAAAATCATCGACGGTGCGTCCAGCGGGGATGTTGCCGGCCCAGCGGGCTGCTAGCGCGACTTCGCAACCGATGTCGTACAGGTTGCATTTTGCCCTCGGCATGCCGGGAATGCCGTGATCCCCGCTCACGACGACGAGGGTGTTATCCAGTTCTCCGATTTCCTCAAGGCGTTCGAGAAGGACGCCCAGACCGGCGTCCACAGCTTGACATTCCCCGAGGTAATCACAGAAATCTTCCCTCACTTCCGGGACATCCGGGAGGAAATCAGGCAAGCGTCCCTTCAGGTTTTCAGGCTCAAGTCCCCATAAAGCTTTTCCCGATCCTCTCTGCCATTTACGATGCGTATTCGTGGGGCCCCACCAGTAACAGAAGGGTTTGCCTTCGGGGCGTGCTGCAAGAAAATCGTCAAAGTTCTGCCGCGTTTCGTCAAGCAGTTTCTGTTTGGCTTGTTCGACGCCCATCTCTTCCGCCATATCCATGGCATTGAACGAGAAAGAGGCAAAGGCATTGCCGGCGTCCATGTATTGCGTGCGTTCGGCGCCGTAGGGCGCGTTTTTGGTCCGGCCCGGGGCCCATACTTTATAGGTGTGGCCGATATGATACCCTGCCTCTTCCAGCATAAGGGGGTATGAGGGAATTGATTCATCCCAGACCGCCCCGTTGAGAATGGCTCCGAGGCCGCACTGCCAGAAATAACGGCCTGACAGGACAGAGCTGCGGCACGGTGTACACGAAGGCGCGGGGACGAAGGCGTTTGTGAACAGAACGCCCTCTTGTGCGACGCGGTCGAAGTTCGGTGTGTTCAGTAATGCATTCGGGGTGTTCGCACTTTCGTGTTGCTGATATGCGCTCGCATAGCGTCCCCAGTCGTCGGCAAACGCAAACAGAATGTTCGGGCGTTGCATGGCAAATTTCCTTTCTTTGTTCTGTGATGCATGAAGGGCGAACTGGACTTTGTTCCAAAAGGAGTATCGAATATTTTAACGAGGATGTCCGACTGAAATGATGTAAAGGGGGTCTTCAGCGTCAGGTATGGCCAGCACTTCGCCGGCTTTCTCATCCCTGAAGGCCCCTATAGGAACCGAGCCGAGTCCCAGAGCGACTGCCTGCAGATGGATATTTTCCGCCGCATGCCCTGCTTCCATGAGGACATACCGTTTGCCCCGTTCTGCGTAACGCTTTGTTGTATTCTCGTATCGAGCGGTGAATACGATGTCAACGGCTGCTTCAGCCACCCATGTCTGGTTCAAAGCTGTTTCGGCCAATTCCTGTCTTCTGTCAATCTCACACAGTTGATCCAGGGCGTGTTCGCCGGGCAGATATCGGTATATGCCGGAGGAGCAGACCGCGTACGTCTGGAGGGGGTATGTCGCTCCAGCAGACGGAGCAGTTCTGAAGACGCCGTCTTTTGTGGTTGTACCTTGAGCCGCCCACAGTAATTGACCGAGCGTCGGGTTGTCGAGGGGCGCATTGTTGAACTGCCGTACTGAGCGGCGTTCTGAAAGGGTCTGTTCCAGAGAAATGCTTCCGCTATGAGAGGGGGGAGGCAACCGAACCATAATGGGTTTATCTTCTTTCTCTCAGTGATGTTTTTTAGCGCTGACTTTTAGCTCAGACCTAAAATATGTAACAGAAGCCCGCAGAGGCTCCTGTTGATTGTTGTATAAGGGGGTCCCATCTGCCACTTCGTTTCGGTGTTCGGCAGATGCAGGCGCAACATCAGCGACGGACACCAGGCTCAAGGATGTTTCTGTTAACATTGTAAAACTATAACCTGTTCTTCAGCGTTGCCCGGTTTTGCGGGGCAAAAATAGGGACCAATTAATCCTTTGGTACTTCCAGTTCTTTCATCGGCAGAGGATGGGGAATGATAAGCTGTTCCAGATCAACAGGTTCAGATTTTTCTGAGGAATCTTCAGGCTTTTCCGCCGGGGCGGATTCGTTTTCAGGAGGGGCGGGCTTTTGTGCCTGCTGCACGGCAAATACTGTTGCGAGCAGGATTATAAGGATAGCCCCCGCAACCAATCCCGCCAGTGTTGACGGTGTGAGGGCCAGTGTATGCCGATTTTCGGGGTGCGGCTGTGCCTGGAAGTTATACTGCAGTTTATGCGAAGAGCCATCCTCGGCCTGAGTTAAATAAAATCTGTTGCCGTAGGAGGTTTTCTGCAAGTCCGGATTTTTTTCAGAGAGTTGGTTGAGGAGCTTTTCAAACGGCAGCTCGTAATATCGACATAATTTTTCCAGATAAGCTCTTGTATACAGAAAAGGCGGAAGCTCAGAAAACCGTTCGTTTTCCAGATTCGTTATAACGCTACGCGGCACGCATGTGACTTTAGAAACTTCTTTCTCCGTCAGGTGTAACGCGTGCCGGGCTTTGTGCAGTTTCACGCCTATCGGATCATGTTCATCAATAGGTGCGGATGAGGCGGGCGGCGTTTCAGGCGAACGGAGAGAAGCGGTTTGCGCTTCGTCGGGGACAGCGGGATCTGATGGAGAAGGTTCCGACTCCCCGGTAGATATATCTGATGTGGTTCCTTCCGGCGCCGCTTCAGCGCTCTGCTCGCCGGCGAGCAGAGCGCTGGGTTTTTCCTGTTCTTCTTCTGCTGCGGCGGGCGTTTCGGCAGTATGCGACGCCTCCGCTTCGTCCGGGGGTGTATCCCGGAACAAGGCTAACCGTTGTTGCCTGGGCCTGTTCTGCCGCTTTTCAGAACCGGATTGTTGAACGTGTTCTATATGGTTTACCATTTGAACGGAATATGCTACAAAATATCGGTTAATTCAGGAGGCGGTGTTTTCACCCTCCGCCGCGGTCTGATCTTCAGACGCTGATTCAGTTTGTTCTTCTTGCCCGGCGACGCTTTCTTCCTGAGAGTCTATTAAAATCTGTCGTGGCGCAGTCCCGATCTGAGGTCCGATAATACCCCGTTCTTCCAGGATTTCGATGATATTTGCTGCGCGGTTATATCCGATACGTAACGAGCGCTGAATGTAGCTTGTTGTAGGCCTGCGGTCTCTGAGGACAATGTCAACGGCCTGTTTTATGAGTTGTTCGTCCTCCTGGCCTTCTTGACGACTATCCTCCGGTTGGGCCGCTGCGGGGACCTGGGGTGGTTTTTCCCCTGTTTCCTCCGAGGATTTGAAGATGTCCATCTCGAACTGTTGTTCGGCCTGGGAGGAAACGTGCTCCACGACTTTCCGAATCTCGCTCTCTGTGACCCACGCCCCCTGATTTCTCTGCAATGTTGACCCGCCCGGGGGGGAGAACAGCATGTCTCCGCTGCCGAGCAATGATTCGGCGCCTTTACAGTCCATAATCGTACGCGAGTCAACTTGTGAGGTTACCTTAAAGGCGATCCGGGTGGGAAAGTTTGCCTTTATTGTTCCGGTTATCACGTTCACACTGGGGCGTTGTGTGGCCAGGATAGCATGGATGCCTACGGCTCGTGACATTTGGGCGATACGGGTGAGTGCGTTTTCGACTTCCGATTTTGCACTGATCATGATATCGGCCAGTTCGTCAATAATAACCACGATGTGGGGAAGCTTGTCGGCAATAGGGTTCCCGTCTTCGTCGTAAACCTGTTCCGTCTCGGGCTCGCGTTCATTAAAAGATTTGAGGTTTCTTGCGCCCACTGCTGCCAGCATTTTATAGCGTTTTTCCATTTCCTGGATGGTCCAGCGAAGAGCCGTGGGAACCTTTTTGACATCGTTTATGACGGGAACGACGAGGTGAGGCAAGGTGGTGTACAGGCTGAATTCCACCATTTTAGGATCGATCATAACGAGGGATAATTCCTCTGGTGTAAACCGATAGAGCAGGGACATGAGCAACGTGTTGATGCATACGGACTTGCCGCTGCCGGTGGCGCCGGCGATCAGGAGATGGGGCGCAGTTTCCAGGTCGAGCAATACAGGGTCGCCGCTGATGTCCCGGCCCAGAAGCAAAGGAATGGCGGCTTCGGTGTTTTTCCATTCTTCGGACTTCATCAAATCCCGCAGGTAGACGGTTTTTGCATTGTTATTAGGAACCTCTATGCCCACTGTGTTTTTTCCGGGGATAGGTGTGAGGATTCTCAGACTGACCGCTCGTAATTCCATTGCGATGTTGTTGTGCAGGCGGCTGATGCGTTCCAGTTTTACACCAGGGGCGGGATGGAGTTCGAGCAGCGTAACCCGGGGGCCGCATGTAGCTTGACCAACTTCCGCTTCGATGCCGAAACTGTCGAGCGTGGCCTGGAGGGCTTGTTTCTTAAATTCGATTTCTTTGGGTGAAACAGAGGACTCGGTTTTTGAAGCGGATTGTAACAGGTGAAGAGGGGGCAGTTCATACGGGGCGGAGCTTTTCTGTTCTGAGCGGGAGGGGGGTGTCCTGGTTGAGGCTGGAGCCGGATTTTGGTTCGTGTTTTCCTTTGCCGGAGTGCCCGGTTTATCTTTAGCCTCTTTCTCCGGCGGGGAGGAACTGGTTTTGGGCTGTTTTTGAGTTGTTTCCCCATCTACGGGTTGGTCTCCGGCCTTCGGCGAAAGACGTTCTCTGATCCCCCCGGCGTTTTTCGCCTTTGTCTTTTTCTCTCGTTTTTTGGGGGAAGCGGCCTTTGTCGAAGTTTCAGCGCGGGTCCGTCTAGCCTGAAAGATCGACAAACACAGCGTTTGCCAGTCGTAAAGCCATAAGATCGCAACCCCCACGGCAAGCATAAAGAGAGCCAGAATGGCACATCCCGTCGGGTTAAGCACTGAATACAGCCATCCGTGCTCCGGGTCGCAGAGCAGAGCGCCCAACGCCCCGCCTGCCGTATCAGAAATCTGTAATGTTTCTGCCAGCGTGGACCACGTCTCCGGCCAAATTCCCCAAAGCATCGCCCCGCTTAAAGATATTAACAAGAACCCCAACGGATAGTCCCATGAAATAGGGGTACGTAGGCTCCTGCGTGCGAAGAGACGCCGTGTGGACGCGATGAGACAGATTCCCGTAAGCGGATAGGCGTTGAATCCGATGAGCCAGATCAACCAACGGGACAACCAGGCGCCGACAAGTCCTATCCAGTTTTGAGGTGGGCCGGTGCCCTGGTCGAGATCCCCAGCATGATGTGAGACTACGGCCAGGAATGCCAACAGGCTCACGAAAAAACAGAGCAGAGGCAACAGCCGGAGCCGCTTGACAGATGGCACCAAAGAGGTATCGTTAGAAGAAGATTCTTTTTTATGGTCTGATTTTGACATAACGTTCTGATGTTTTGAGTTTGGGTCCACGCGTATCACCGGAATTATGTGTATTGTAACATACACAATGGGACGTGTATTGTAAAACTGTATGTGTTGGAAAAATTGCAGTGAGGTTTGCGGTGGAGCCGTTTTTGCTAAATCCGATTTTTGAATGCCGTTCCGGGGAAGGTCAGCGCTTGCAGAAGTTCTGGAACCTGGTCTCGGAAGAAGAGGGTACGAGTGCTCAGGGGTGTGATACAGTCTGGCTTGTAGCAGACACACCGGAGCGGCAGACGACGGTGAGAGACGGCGATTACGCGGGCTGTTCGTTACGACGGTTGATGGAGGAAAGAGGCAAAGAGATTGTAGGAGGCGGTTTCGACAGTGAGGAAGGCTTCCCTCTGACTTTGCGCCTGATGGACACAGTAAAACCAACGCCTTTGGAAGTACAGCCTCTTACGCCGGGTTTACCCACCGCCAACAGCAAGTTCTGGTATCTGTTGGATACCGGGCCGGATCAGGGGGGTATCGGTGCGGGGATTCGGCGGCGAGCAACACGCATGCAGGTGATGCAGCATCTGAACGATGAGTCCCTCCAGGATCTGATCGAGTCCTTGCCGGCAAAGCCCGGCGACTCTTTTTTACTACCGCCGGGAGTTGTACATTATCTGGGAGCGAATATTCTTGCCCTGGAATTACAGGATGGTCGGATATCGCCGCATGTCGTTAGTCATTGGGGCACGAAGGAAACGGATGCTGAAGCCCAGCGTGAAGCGCTTGAAGCGGTGCAGTTTGAGAACCGCAACTGCTGGCGCGTGGCCGGTGACAGTGCTGACTTCCCCTACACACGGAAAATTCCGCTGGTAAAACAATGTCCAGAGTTTATAGTGGATGAGTTCCGACTGAAAGATTACTCTGCTGAACGAACAAGCGAGCTGAGTTTTCATCTGTTTTGCGGTTTGAAGGGACGATTTGACTTAAAAAGCAGAAAAGGTTATCATGCCAGAATCGGGCCGGGTCAAGTAGTATGTGTTCCTGCGAATTATGGCGACTATTTCTTATCCGCCCCGGAAGGGGCTGCCAGATTTTTGCGTATTTACTTAATGACTGAAAGCGAGCCCGGGGTGAGAGAGCGCAGCGGGAACAGCCGTTAAAATTCGTATAAAACTCATATGTGTACAAAATGCTGTGTCTGTTACAGGAATGAGGAAGAACAGAAAGTGGGCGTGTAAGTTGTTGTGAACTCATGAGGTTGGCTTCAGGTCAAGCGTAGACGCAGAGTGTAAAGCAGTTGTGAAGTAATATTCCAAACAAGAGGAGAGAAAGGATAGAGACTATGAAGAGCAGTGCTGGCAAAATATGGCTTCCGTTCTGGACAGTAACTCTGGGTATGGTGCTTTCCTGTGGGGCCGTTTTTGGCCAACAGGGGGGTGGAGGAAATACGGACGAATCATCCGAAGGGGAGGAGATCCGTGTGCCGGAGAAAAAGGGAAGCGCCGATGTGGGTGCGGCTATGGCGTTGTACGTATGGAACAGAGTTGCTGATTTTTTTGAAGTATTTGACGTAGGTTTGGCGCTTGGACCGTCTGTCGGCGGAGAAGTCGCTTTCACTGAAAAGCATCAGCTGGCGGCACATTATTCTGCTGAAGCAGGGTTCACCTCCACGCTCCCGCCGTTCTGGTTCATCCCGCTTTTTGACGGGGAAGAGGTGGCGCGTACCCATTCGGGCGTTTATAAGCGTATTGCGTATGGGGAACGAAGATGGGAAAACACGGTACGTCAAGATGTCCGATTTCCTCGGAAACCGAATAGTTTTCGTCTGCAATTGGGTTTAGGCTTGGCGCATTTTCACGGCGCGGTTGACTTTACAGAAGGCAAAGACTTTTTTGGCGGTATTGTAGGAAAAGATTGGGGGAAGGACGATCAGTCACTGGATCCGTTGGTGCATCGTCAGCCGGCACGGCAGCTTGGGCGCAGTATTGTGAATATAACACTGGGCGTGTTGGAAATCCCCATAAACATGATTGATGTAAATGAGACCCGCGGGCATTTTGCAGGATTTACGTATGGTGCAGTTCGAGGGGTGTGGCGTTTTCTCGTGCGTGAGAGTGTGGGCGTTTTCGAACTTGTTTCCTTTCCTATGGGGTGGTCGCCCATTGTGAGGCCGGAGTACATTCTGGAGAAAGACGCCATGACGAATTGGAAAGTGGACGCGCCTGAATTCCGGAAGTAATCCGCTTTCGGTGTATTGCTGTTTTGTGGATACAGGAAGATGTCTGCAAGAGGGGGCCGAGTAAGGCATTAAACGGTAAATGTTCCTCGGTTGAATTGAATAAGAGTTGAGGTCGGGTCTGCCGTCTATCCCCGCATACGTTCTGTGCCGGATGCCGGATCGATGAAAGGGGCAGTTGCGAGGGTCGGTTTTCAGGTCCTTGATTTATAGGGAGGGGGCGGTACACCTTCCACCCGCTTAGAGATCCTGTGCGGTGCCCTGTCACTACTCATTCGGGATGAAGAAAAGCTGTGTTGTAGGTGCCCGGTACTCGCCGTATATCTCGTCCGGAATCCTGGGCGGCTTTACCACCCTCATAAGCACTGTTTCATTCAGTCCAATATATTTGCTCACAAGGGAAGCGAAAACATGTGTGTGATTTCCATTGGGGAGATACTGTGGGATGTGTTTGAAAACACATCACGTATTGGCGGAGCGCCTTTTAACGTGGCGGCGCACACTCTTAAGATCGGGCATGATGCTGTATTTATAAGCGCTGTGGGTGATGACGAATCGGGGAACCAAGCTCTGCAGGAATTAAGGAGCGAAGGGCTGGATGACCGATTTGTCCGGAGAATCGACGGCGTGAAGACCGGCACGGTAGATGTTCGCATTGCGAATGGTCAACCTCGTTTTCGTATACACAGACCTGCAGCCTATGACTATCTCGAGGTGTCGGAAGCCGATCTGACAGTTTTGCGACAAATGAATCCTGTGTGGATTTACGTGGGTACGTTAGCTCAGATGAGTTCTCAGGTGAGAGAAGCTACTGACAATGTGTTGAACGATTGTGTTTCCGCTAAGGTTTTCTATGACGTTAATCTTCGGGAGAACAACTATAGCTGCGAAGTCATCCGAAGTCTTTTGGCAAAGGCGGACGTTGTCAAAATTAATCTTGAGGAACTCGGGACTCTACAGGATCTGCTGCATATCCGGAACAGGGAGCGAAGAATGGCCTGTGCATCAATCGGCAGCACATTCGATATTTCCGGCATTTGTGTCACGGCAGGAGAAGAAGGCGCTTGGTGGTGGAGTGCTGACGCTGACAGGCAGTGGATAAAGGTTCCCGGGTACAGCATAAGCGTCGCGGATGCCGTAGGGGCTGGCGATGCGTTCTCTGCGGGCATGATCCATGGCTTTATCATGGAGTGGCTCTGGGAAGAAACGCTTGACTTTGCAAACCGTTTGGGTGCTTTAGTTGCCTCAAAAGAAGGAGCATTACCGGAATGGACGTTTGAGGAGTTGACCGTGCTGGCCAGAGGATAGCCCCTCCCCCTCCCCCTGGCCGCCGGCCTGACACTGAGACACACTTGACACCGTCAGACAAGCGTCACCCTTCATACCAAAATGTTTTTAGAGGAATGTTCTTGTTT
>CAJXKU010000140.1 GCA_913055945.1 uncultured Lentisphaerota bacterium
TTCGCCTCCGGGTCCTGAGAGGCGGTCAGCTTCGGCGGCGTGGCGTCCAGAAGCACCGTGGTGCGCACCGGGAAGGAGATCGCCGCGGTGCGCGTGCGGAACCAGCCGTCCCTGATCAGTCGGGCGTAGACGGTGACCGTATACGTGCCGTCGGGCACCAAGTCGCCATCGGCATTGCGCCCGTTCCATTCGGTCGTGACCTTCACAGGCGTATCGGTAAGTTCGCTTTCAGGGATATCGCGGCTGATGCGACGGACCTGGTCGCCTTCGCTGTCGGTGATCATTTCGGATACTCTCAGGGTGTAGTCCGCGTGGCGCAGCCAGCCGCCGCCCTGCAGCCGGGCACGCAGACTGCGGTCGAATTCGAAGGTGGTTTCGGTGGTGTGCTCGGTGACCTTCGGGGAAAACGGGTCCGGGCTGCAGCTCATGCGCCGGATGGAGATTTCATGACCCGTCACGGCCTTCTGTGCCGCGTGCCAGGCCCTGGCGGCGAATACCATGCTGCGAACCGCTAAACGGGCATTCCGTGCGCGGCCGAGCATGCGCTCCGCGCGACGGACGTGGCCGCCGCGAGTCAAGTCGCGCTCAGCCATGAACTGTGCCAGGCGTACGGCGCGGCTCGCCAGACGCAGGTCCGCCTGTCGGAGACGCTGCAGGCTGTCCGACAGTACGCTGCGCTTGTCTTCGCTTACCCACCAATGCGCGTACGACAGCACCCGCAGCACGCAGGCCGCACGGAGTTCGCGATTGAACACCATCAGCCCCTCCGGCGGCGGTGCCACGCGGCGGGGACTGCAGAAAAGTTCCGTGCCGCGGAATGTGCCCGTGCTGGCTTCAACCCACTGCCGGGCAAGGTTCTTGAGCTGTTCCGGAGCTCTGTGCTGCAGCGTGAGCTGCTCCAGGTCATCGGCGGTAGAGCGCTTGAGTTTGCGCGGGGCGAGGTTGCCCGCCGCGGCGGGGCGTACGCAGAACGCGAGCGAGGACACAGCGATCAGGACAGCGCAGATACTCAGACCGGCAGTGCGCAGGCGGGACAGGGAAGATTCCATCATCGGTCGGCTCCTTTTGTAATTGTATTGGTGTCTCTTGATATTCCTTGATCAGATCGTTTGATATATGTATGCGTATTGCGGCGGTCAGTGACAGCGTATGCGTAAGCCGGTTCGAAGCCGGGATTGCCCCGCCGTGCGCCGATACGTCGATTCTTTAGCTGCTGCTGATTCGAAAACTGCACCCTACATAGGTAATTTCTGGATGCAACTTTTGATGAATTTAATACAGGTTATGTCTCATGTCAAACGTTCCCAGCTACGAAGTGACAATCCCGCGGAAAACCTACGTTGAACAGCAGACGAGCAGACGGGTAGCCGTATAATCCGGTGGGGCATTGTATACGTGGTCACATGGTCGACTCTTCTGACGACAGGGACTGGGGGAGAACTTATCTATTAAGATAAGCTTCGGTATACCAATACGAAGAAAATGTGTTTGACAGAAAAATTTTTGACAGAAATATTGGGTTAAAAATGTCGTTTATGACACTATACAGGGTTCGGGGTTGCGATGCTGGATGCTTGTTCATGGTTCATATTTTGTTCGCAGTCCCGTAGTTTAGTAGTCCAATAGTCCTGTAGTCCCCTAATCCCATAGTTCCTGGTTCTTGCGAAGCCATATTCAGATACCTTGATTCAAATCGCTCTGCTTCCGTTATTGAACGGCTTCCGCGCAGGATACTTAAAGAATCCCGAAAGCAGAACTGGAACATTGTGGTCGCGGAAAGTAAAAGTGATACCACGGATGCCGGCAATTCCGGCATTGTTCTTCTGGAGGGTAAGAGCCCCGTCGAGCCGTTACGTCCGTATTCAACGTGGCGGCTCAAGAGGACTTTCGCCCTCCAGGCGGCACCCAGACCTCGGTCAAGGTACCACCAAATCTTCCGGGCTGTAAGCCCGGCTCAATCCGGATCCGTTTACCCGCCACAAAAAGTCACCAAAAGGCAGAAAATCAGTTATTTGTTATCAGTCAATGTCATAATACCCTGCTCCCCCAGCAACCAGCGACAAACAACATCCCACGTTCTACGATTTATGGTTAGACTCCGTGCGGTCGGCACTCTTCGCTCTTATCTCGGGTATTGCTTCACCCGCCGCGGCCATGCGGCGCTTAAGTCGCTCTCTCATTTCCGCGCGTACGTCCTCATAGTCAGGATGCAGAACGAGATCGTTCTTCTCATATGGATCCTGCCAAAGATCATACAGATGAAGCTCCTCGTACACATTACTGTCCGGATCCGCTCCTGTCTTGTCCGGCGCAGTAACGGCATACTTCCAGCGCGAGGTCCGGATGGCGCGACCGCAATGGCTTTCACTGATCTGGACGAACACATCATCGGGCCAATCTTCACCCCCTTTTTCCATCAGTTCCTGCAAGGGCCGCCCGCGCATCGACGCCGGTGGGGTTACTCCGCCGGCACGCACCACCGTGGGCGGCAAATCGATCAAACTGACAAGCGATTGCTCCGCTCTGCCCCCTTCAAAGCCGGGGCCGCGGATCACCAAGGGTACATGAATGGAACTCTCGTGACAGGAGCGTTTATACTCCCTGTTCCGCGTCCGAAAGTGCGAGCCGTGATCACTTGTATAAATAAGTAACGTATTATCCGCGATATTCAGCTCTTCCAGTTTGTCCCGGATACGGCCCAGATTTTCATCCAGGCTGTGGATGCATCCCAGATAGTCCGGGAAATTCTCCCGCCAATCCCCTTCTGTGTCTTTCAGGTCTCCGGGGGGCGTATAGTTCGCCCACCGTTGCTCAGAACCAGTGGGGCCTTCGTAGCGATTATTATCATTCTGGTGGTGAGGCTCAAGGTAGGAGACACAGAGGAAAAACGGCTGCTCCTGCGTACGCGTTTCCAGATACTCCAGCACCCAATCTGTCTGAGCATCCACCCGGTACCTGCCCTCAGGGAAGCTTCGTTTATTGCCCTCTGTGTCAAACATATGACCGTCATAGCTGTGACTGGTAAACTCCAGCACATCCGAGGCCAGCCAGAAATCTTCGTACCCGCCGCGCCTGTCACGCGGTACCGGTTTCGTCCGAAAGTCATCAGGCCCGTCGCGCTCACCGCAGGAAGCAAGATGCCACTTACCGATGTATCCCACTTCATATCCGTTCCGCCTGAGCAAAGTGGCCAAAGTCTCTTCAGACTTAGGCAACATTCGATTGTTTGTGTGACACCCGATTTCCGTGGGATACTTCCCGGTCTGTAAAGCTGCTCGGGCCGGCCCGCAAACCGGTTGACAACTGAACGCGTTGTCGAATTTTACACCTTCTCGGGCAAGCCGATCAAGGTTCGGCGTAAGATCCAGCTCCTGACCGTAACAACCACACGTATCCCAACGTTGCTGATCACTGAAAACAAACACGATGTTCGGTTGGTCGAAAGATTTGTTGCTCATATATAAGTTCCATCCTTTCAATCAGCATTCACGTAAACCCGACTAAACACCTCTCCGCGTTCTGGTACGAACTATCCGAACGGGCACGATCCAGAGCAGCAATTCTCCGGCGAACAGCCCCCCGCATCCCCGCTATCCTGCGTGTGACCACCACCGCCCGGATTAAAAGGTGAAAAGAGCTTTCTCAAATTAACCGCGCCACACGCGACACACTCCTTCGGCGCGTCCGAAGTGTTCCTTGCAAAATATTCAAATTCTTTCCCGCACGCCTGACACTGAAATTCATAAAATGGCATAATCCCATCCCTTTCTTACATGTACGAAGTTATTCTCGACCTTTACTCGATTCTTCGGCGATCGATCTCCTGATTTTTCGCTCAGAATATCCGGCACTTAAAGAATCTAAGACTGAAGATCGGCCTTTTGCTTAGCGTCTGCCGAACCATAACGCATTCTACCAGATATCACTTCTGGGTGGCAGCAATAAAATCCCGCAGCGACACCTTAGGATCCCCGAACAACAACAGGGACGAATTCAAAAGACGATTCTTGTCAATGTCTTCCAGATAATTCGCCGCATCAATAGAGGCATCGCTGAATTTTTTCGGACCTTCCGTCTCATTGTAATACCCCCGAACCAAGTCGCCAAGGTTCATTTCTTTCCGTCTGCCCAGGTCCCGAGCGATCGTATCAGCGAACCCTTCCAGCCAAGTAGGCGCCCCCATACTGTTCACGCGGGCCACGTACGCCAATGCCCCCTTCTGCAGCATGTTCACCGCCATCGAACGCTCGGGGTCCAGTTCTTCACGCAAATCCTCATAGCTGTTTGCCTCATCCCACTCCTGCGTGTAGTAGCTGGAAACAGCCCCGCCGGTCCCTCCCGCGTTGAATACGATCAGAGGGTTGTCCATTTGCGCCATTTCTCCCGATTCTATAAACGCAAATCGATCATACGGCTCTTTCACCGTACTGCATACAACGCCAGCCTTCTGCAGCAGTTTTTTTGCCTTCTTCGGATCGTTTTTCCGTCTACCCACATGTTCACTAGCCACACCGAACCCCTGCGACTTAAAAATCCGACGCATCATACTCGTCACTCTTATTTCCCAACGCCTTCTACCGGTCTGGAACATGACCAACGAACTCTGAGGGGACACTTGACCGCTTTCAAATTTTTCCACACGCCGTACATATCCCTCAACTGCTTGAGGCGAAACACCGGTAATAAAGCCGTAGCTGAAGTCTGTATCATAATCCTCTTCTTCTGTGAAATTCTTTTCCATCCGCTTCGCCAAACGCCAAAACTCGTACGCCAATTTTTCCCCCAGGTTTTCCGGCGAGATAAAAACAGCCACATTCGCGGGCTGGATGCGCCGCAACTTCGGTAACAGTTCCCGTTTCATCCGGGTATAATGCGCATCATTGCCCAGATCGTACACTATAGTTCGAGCATTCCTGAGTTCTTTTAAACGCCGAGCGGCCTTTTTAAAACCACAACCCTTATCGTAAATAATTACATACGGTCCGCTTTTGCCGGACGTCTTTTTCTCTTTCTGCAACTCCTTAACATTGAATTGCTTGTAAGCTTTAAAACCTTTATTGCAGAAGCTTTGCGAAACGTTCGACATGGTTTTTCTCTGCGCTTCACTCAAACTGTTCTGCACAAAGACCAATGACACTTTGCTCCCTTTAGCTCCCGTGCCCACATAAACGTAAAGTTTCTCAGCCTCCGTCTCGATCATGTCGAAACCGCCTAGACTGATTTTCTGCTTAAATGCCTCCGCACTTTCCTCATCGGTCAGACCACATGTATACTGCACCAGCACGTTGTTGTCCGTACCGTCTGCGTTCTGCTTCAGGATGTATTGCGCCGCGATTACCCCCGTGAGCTCCGAATCTTCTCCTTTTTTCCTGAAGACGGGATTCTTCTCTTCCCCAAACGGGTTCTTCGCCGCGTAACTCAAAGACTCGTGCTTCTGCGGCGATATCACAAACTTTTCCAGATCCTGCGCATTCGCCATCCTGCCGGCCTGGAAGCTCACCGCAATCAGCAGCACAGTAAACCACCAAAACCAACCCCACCGTACATGTTCTAACTTTACTTCCGTTCCGGAGTTTTCTATCATGAGCGGAGATACCTGTATAGTTTTAACACCTCAGCCTGAACCCAATCCAGCTTGAACGACGAAGCGGGAAAATCCCGCACAATTCAACAACCATTACTTACATAAGTAAACTATAATACTGAAAATCGAATTGGAACCTTCCACCAATACGGTCAAATACATTGAATAAGCCGAAACCGGAGATCTATAGTAAAATTCTAAAAACAACAAGAGCTTACTTATGACAAAGCAACATATCCCCGTCACTTTCCACCCGCACGGAAGAACAACTCACGTGTTGGCCGGAACGACCGTCCTTGAAACCGCGGCACGCGCAGGTCTCGCTTTAAACACACCCTGCGGCGGCAACGGAACCTGCGGCAAGTGCCGCGTCCGGATCACCAAAGGAGCACCGCCACCAAACGCGTCCGAGCAACAGGTGCTCGCGGAAAAAGAACTGCAGGAAGGTTGGCGGCTGGGGTGCCAAACCCACATAGAAGAAGAGGCCGAAATTTTTATTCCCGAAAGTTCCCTGATTGCCGGGCACCACCAGATTCAGGAATCCTCGAGTACAGACGAAGTTCAGGAACTTCAACCCATTGTGCGAAAACGCTACGTGGAAATGACTGCACCTACGCTCCAGGACGATATCCCTGATCTTATGCGCTTGGAAAAGAATATGGGGGAATTGAATACAGATATTCAGTTACTACGCGAGCTACCCCGCAAACTTCGACAGCAGGAGTTCAAAGGCACCGCCGTGGTTTCTGATCACACCCTGCTTGACTTTGAAGAAGGGGACACCAGTTGCCTATGTTACGGCGCGGCATTCGATATCGGCACTACGACGATCGTCGGAAGCCTCCTTAACTTCTGTACCGGGGAGGAAAAGGCAGTCACATCACGCATGAACCCACAGGTACGACGGGGCGACGATGTGCTTTCCAGAATTCGCCACTCCAGTTCTTCGCCTTCATCGCTTCAGGAACTGCAGACGTTGGTGATCGATGAAATCAACAGCATGATTGACGATTTGGTTCACGAAGCCGACACTGAACGTCGGTACGTTTATGATGTCATATTCGCCGGCAATACGACGATGCAGCACATGCTCTGTGGCCTGGATACAGCGCAGCTGGGCGAAATCCCCTTCGTCCCGGTTCATCGCCGGGGTCTGAGCCTGTGGGCCGATGAGTTGAATATTCCCATCAACCCGCGGGGGCTCGTCTACGTATTCCCGGTCATAGGCGGATTCGTCGGCGGCGACACGGTTGCCGGTATATTGGCCACACAGCTCTCGCGCCAGGAGGATCCGGTACTGATGGTGGATATCGGAACGAATGGCGAAATCGTCCTCGCCCATAATGGAAGCATTTATGCTGCCTCTACCGCCGCAGGTCCCGCCTTTGAAGGCTCACGCCTGTCCTGCGGTATGCGGGCCACCAACGGCGCTATCGAAAAAGTGGTTATTAATGACGAACTGGCGTGCGGAGTTATCGGGGGAGTGGCCCCTTCAGGGCTCTGCGGAAGCGGCTTGATCGACCTTGTCGCCGAACTGATACGGCTCGGTGTGATTTCACCTGAAGGCCATCTTCCCAGAGCACCTGACATCTCCGCAGACATCCCTGAAAATCTCCGAGAAAGGATCAAAGTCGACGATAATGGAGAGAAGTACTTCGTTGTGGTAGAAGATGAACACAACGCAGAAAAGTCTGAAGTGGTCATAACTCAAAGCGATATCCGGGAGTTGCAACTCGCCGCCGGTGCAGTTCGGGCCGGTACCGAGATCCTGCTGAAACGAGCAGGGCTGGAACAGGAAGACCTGAAACGGGTTCTCATCGCCGGCGGTTTCGGAAGCTTCATCAGGCGAAAACACGCACAGCGTATAGGGCTGCTGCCTTCGAAGATAGACCACCGCGCCATCAGCTACGTAGGTAATGTCACGCTCAGCGGAGCTAAGTGGGCTCTCCTTTCCATCCGGGCACGTGAACAGGCCGAAAAATATGCTAAAGAAACTGAGCACATGGAGCTTTCCACGGACATGGACTTTCAAACGCACTTCGCTGAAGCCATGATTTTTCCATGAACAGAAGACGGGGAGGCGATTATGAATATCGTTGTTCTGGACGGCTACACCGCAAACCCGGGAGACCTCTCGTGGCAGCCTTTGCGGGAACTGGGAACATTGACGGTATATGATCGTACCCCGGACGAACAAGTGATCGACCGGGCCCAGGGCGCAGAAGCTGTATTGACCAATAAAACGCCGCTTGACCGGGAATGCATATACGCCCTGAAAAATCTCAAATACATCGGGGTCCTCGCCACCGGGGTCAATGTGCTCGACCTCTCGGCCGCAGCGGAACGCGGTATCGTGGTATCAAATGTCCGCGACTACAGCACAGACTCCGTTGCACAGATGGTGTTTGCCCACATCCTCAACCTGTGCCATCATGTGGCAGAACATTCAGAGAGCGTGCACCAAGGAAAATGGGCACGCAGTACAGATTTCTCATACTGGGATTTTCCCCTCACCGAACTCGCGGGGCTGACGCTTGGCATCATCGGCTTTGGTGCGATCGGCAGCGCCGTTGCACGAATCGGCCAATCCTTCGGCATGCACGTCATCTGCCATACCCGCACACCTGACGATGAACCCGGCGTGAATTTTGTCCGCCTGGATGACGTCTTCCGGCAGGCGGACGTGCTTAGCCTGCACTGCCCGCTCACCCCCCAGACAGCGTGCATGGTGAATACCGAACGGCTCAGATCGATGAAGAGAAGCGCTTTTCTCATCAACACCGCACGCGGTGGATTGGTAGACGAAGAGGCCCTGGCCTATGCACTGCGCGAGGGGGAAATTGCCGGGGCCGGCATCGACGTCATGCGCGAAGAACCTCCCCCGTCACCGCACCCCCTTTACCAGACACCGAATTGTTACATAACCCCCCATAACGCCTGGGCAACGCGGACAAGCCGCGAACGCCTCCTTCAGAAGGCAGCCGATAACCTGCGCGCCTTCCTGAACGGGCAGCCGCAGAGCACAGTAGTCCCCGAGTAATGCTCGGAATGTCGGCAGGACATCACCATACTGAGCAACCCGACAGGCAGCATCCAACGCCGGCTGTCATGGCCACGCGTGGCGATGTC
>CAJXKU010000141.1 GCA_913055945.1 uncultured Lentisphaerota bacterium
GGCATCCGGCGACCTCTTCGCAGGCAAACGGCGAAAATGTTTACCCCGGTGAAGATGTTGAACATATCCGCAACACACTTCGCGATATCCTCGTCACCGATACAAAACATGATGTATCGGACGTCATCGTTCTGGGGCCCAATTGGCGCGATAGCCCCTGGGATGAAATTGAAGAAAAAGCTGCACCTGACAACTGGACTCAGCCCGTGGTACTCGTTCTGCCCGAAGCGCCCACGGTTTACAGCTCCGGAGAAATCGAAGGTCTCGGTCAATGGCTCGCGACCCACGTTCCCCGTCGTCGGAATACCATCAGGTATCTGCTTCCCTCAAAAGATGCGCCAGCGCTCTATCAGGATGGCGATCTTCTCTTCTTGGCTCGTTGCTCTTACCTTTGTACAATTGCGTGGCGCAACGACCCCAAGTACACGGTTCTGAAGAATGAATTTAATCGTTCGTTTCGGGACAGCCTGAATAAGCGATTCGATCGCTTCGCCATTCTTCGTTCCTGGAATTACCGCGAACCGCAGAAATGCACATTCGAAGTCGAAAAACTCGATCAACAGGGCGAGAAAACATTAAACGCAATTGAAACGAAACTCCGCCGTGATTTGTTTGATCCTCAAGAGTTCAGGGACTACATTTTACAGCGAGCCCAGGAAAACTTTTTAGTAGGCGATGTCATCGACGAATTGGTTGAACCGCCGTCAGATTCTTCCCGTTGCGCTGTTCCGTTCCTTGGCGAGGTCCAGATTCTGGAACACATCCTTGATATCGCAGCCTCAGGCGAGATAGTGATGAACAAAGAAGGTACCTGGATCGGAAGACGTGAGGACCACTTATCAAAAGAGGAAGCTTTGAAATATGTGAGACACCACGCATTCTCTACCGGTCAAGCTATGCGGAAATTACAACTGGGTCGACCATCCTCGGTAGGAGGCGGCACAGTGCCGGGAAATACCAGCAGCACACAGCGCACTCCCGAAGCCACACATCCCGCGCCGTCTAAAACCACCTCTACACAAAACGGCACCTCAACGCCGGCTTAGGATAAGAGTAAGACACCACCGACCGAGCCCACAACACCTGCCGGAGTGACACAGGAAAGCCCCTTACATACCAGACGGACCGAAGAACCCGCAGCAGGCATCCATCTGGTGGGCTCTTTCGAAAAATGGGGATTAGACGCTCAGACACATCTCACCTCGGCGAAACTCGATTTCAAACACCTGACAGTACAGCAATTTAAACAAGTCTTACAGAGACTGCCTTCGTCCGTAAAAGCCCAACTGGAAATTACTTTTGAAGAGGATCAGAACGAATGACATCGTCCGAATGGTGCGAACTCATTTTTGAACCGTCGGCTCCTGAAGACATGTGGCACAAAGTGTTTCGTAGTCTTCCTGATCTGAGTCGTCGCATAGATTCGCCCGATAAATTGCACAACACTATACTGGCGGCGGATCGATTTCTATCTGAAAGCGCGTGGGAATTGTGGTCCGAGTACCCTGAGAATGCACCGTTAACTTCTAAAGCGCTTACAGAATGGACCAACACGCCATCCTCCCTGCTCGGAAAAGCTGTGCTGATTATTGACGCGCTCTCCCTGCGTGAATTGCCTCAGCTTCTTTCTGCGGCGCAGGATCGCGACATAGAACCTGCTACGCTGGAAGCTACCGGCGCTGAAGTACCTTCGGAGACCGGCACGTTCGCCAAAGCTTTGGGGCTCCCGCAGCGAAGCGCCGCCGCAAATGATTCTGCTCCCGCATCGTTTACCTTGTTCAACAACGAGCGGTGTTACACAGACGTCCTGAGCATACCCTTTGAAGATTGCGTCGGAAGTGTGCCGAACGAACCCAATGTTTTTTTATGGCACACATGGCTCGACGACTTAATCCACGTTCACAAAAATTCTTCGCGCCAGATTTCCGAAGCTGCCCGCAATATGTTTAAAAACGATGGCTTCTGGAAATTGCTCAACAAATTGCGACAGGGGCGCAAACTCTTGATCACCTCGGACCATGGCTACGCGGTCCGCAAGCTGTTTTCCGCCGAAGAACGGGATGATAAAACCATTACAGCGCTGCGCGATGTGTTCGGCGCATCGCGCGCTGTCCCTGCTTCCGGTCAATGGAGACAGCGTTTTATGCCGCCCGTCGTTCTCTCGCACGGCGGTTATCACGTAATTATGGGCCAGTGTAAGTGGAAGGTTCAGGGTGGATTTCCGGAGGTCTGCCACGGTGGTCTTACCTTGTTAGAGATTGCTGTGCCCTGGATAGAGTTTTCTCCTCTTTAGAAAAAGAAGCAAATTCCGTGCGTTATGCAAATACCTTCACAAGAAACAATGACCATTGAATTCAAAAGCGACCGGGATGGGCTCGCGGATAAAGACTTGGTAGAAGTCGCCGTCTGCTTAGCAAATGCGGAAGGCGGAGATTTGTATATCGGCGTGGAGGACGACGGTCAAATCACGGGCCTGCAAGAGCAACACAAGGATATAGAAGGACTATGTGCCCTGATTGCGAACCGTACCGTACCGCATCTTGAGTGTCGAGCTGAAAAACATAAAGTGGGTGACTGTGAAGTGGCCTATATCTACGTTCCCAAGGCAAATCAGCCGGTGGCAACTACGGAAGGCGTAGCGGTTCGACGTCGACTGGCTGGCAACGGCACTCCGGAATGTACACCTTTGTACCCCTATGAAATGGTGTCCCGCGCCACAAGCATGGGGCAGGTTGACTGGTCAGCCACTGTTGTCCCTGATTTAAGTACAGACGACCTGAGTACCGTAGAAATCGATCGCCTCCGAAGCATTATTGAAGACTATCACGGCGATAAAGAGTTGCTCTCCCTGCAGCAGGAGGAACTGCTTGGTGCTCTGGGACTGGCCAGTTATTCACATGGAATGTGGCGTCCTACTCGCGCGGGACTTCTCTTATTGGGCCGCGAAGCTCTTCTCAAAGCGCGTGTTCCCACACATGAAATCGCTTTTCAGGTTCTTCATGGTTCGGAGGTGCGGGTAAACGAATTTTATCGGGGACCACTGCTGAAAGTCTTTGAAAGCGTCGAAACCCGCTTCTCTGCGTATGTAGAAGAAGAAGAAATGGAAGTGGGTCTGTTCCGCGTCGGGGTCCCCAACTTTGCTCCAGGAGTATTCCGGGAGGCCTTCCTTAATGCTGTTGTACATCGGGACTACACGCGCTTGGGTGCTACCCATGTACGACTTGAAGATGAGACCCTTACTGTCAGCAATGTCGGCGGTCTCGTCGAAGGTGTGCACTTGGATAACCTTCTTGTAACTGAACCCCGTCCCCGTAATCCCTGCCTTGCAGATGTAATCAAGCGCATTGGACTTGTGGAGCGTACCGGGCGTGGTGTGGACCGGATATTCAGCGGTGTCCTTCGGTATGGTCGGCGGGCACCGGATTACTCGCGTACCGATGCGACGAGTGTTGTTGTTCAGATCCCCGGCGGGAAGGCAGACTTGACGTTTCTCAAGATGGTCCTTGATGAAGAGCAGCGTACCGGGCATAACATATCGCTGGACTCGCTGATAGCCCTCTCCGTACTGAAGGATGAACGCCGCGTAAACAGTCAGCGGATTGCCCGGGCCATACAAAAGAAACAGGATCAGGCCCGAAGTACCCTGGAGCAGTTGTTAGAACACGGGTTGGTTGAGGCGCACGGTACCGCGCGGAACCGCACGTACACCCTGAGCGCGAAAGTATATAAATCCCTCGGTCAGGAGGTGGAATATGTCCGGCAGCGCGGCTTCGATAAAATTCAGCAGGAGCAGATGGTGCTTCAGTTTTTAGAACAAAAGTCAACTGTCACGCAAAAACAGGTCCGCGAGCTGTGTCAAATTACCGCTCGACAGGCCTCTGCTCTCTTGCAATCTATGCGCGATAAAGGACTGATTGTAAAACAGGGAAGCACCCGTGGACCTGGTGCCTATTACACCAAAGCTGACCTGGCGGATGAGTAAAAAGAGTTTTACATAGTTTTGCAGAGTTTTACATAGTTTTACATAGTTTTACATAGTTTTTACGGATTTTAACGTGAGCCGCTGATAACGAGCTGGTATGAGACAATTGCATTGAGCGAGTCGTTACCGTTAATACCGCGATTTGTCTCTTGCTCGTGGTATCAGCACTTTGTCCGGCGGTCAGGCTGGTGAGAGACTCAGCGGTAACGATAGGACAACGACCGCAGTGCCCGATCCCCACGGAGAGTGGTCGGGTCCTCGGTCGTTGATATACCGGCTAAACCAGGGGCAAGGACGTGACCACCCTACGTGTGGATCAGGCAACTACGACCGGGTACAACGACAAAGAGTTGCCAAAACTCACGAAAACTAATGAAAACTCGTGAGAACTAATGAAAACTTACACGAAACTGATGCAAGCACACTGGAATCAATGCCGATTGGAAGGAAAACTCCTATACACTCAAATGATCTATCTGGAGCGCGAGTTCCGCTGCGCACATGTGCTTCAAGCTAAACGGCACGAGTTGTGGTAATGCGTCAAAGCGTCGCGAGCGGGAGCTGTATGCCAACTGATTGCAGGATATACACAAAACCGGTTATGGATACTCACCCGGCCTCGGGTGAGCAACACGGTCGAGGCCGACCGTGTATCCAGCCGGAAAGCGCAAGCGTGCAAAGAAGGTCGAATCCGCAACAGTTTCCTGTTTCAAAGTTCGTACCTGCAGAATTACCGGGTTGCAGTAGAAATGCTTTAACTTCACGCATACGCGCTGAGCGCGACGAGCCCTTTTTAAAGTGTACGGGAGATTAGGCACCGTGGGAACATGTATTTTTTCATTCTGTAATTCGGCCCAAAAGAGTATACATATATGAACGACGACGAACAAAGACAAGCCACGTTTGAAGACTTCGAATTACCGCAGAGCGGTATTTCAGAACCGTCAGGCGCCCAATACAGCAAACGCAAAGAATCCGGCGATTGGGAACCGCCGAACCTCGGCAAGGCCAAACGCCTGCCTGTGCCGGATTTCAACGATCCCGACCGCAAACCCTCTTGTCTGGAGGTAGATTTCCCCATTGCACCGGTTAATGCCCTCTCCCAACTCGAGGGCAATGCGGGAAAACCGATCTATCAGATGTCGAAATGGTGGGCGCGACGCCGCTCCAGCATCTTCCGCAGCATGCTCATTGCCGCAGCCACCGAAGCGCCGGACAATCCGGAAGAGGCAGCCGAACGGGTCTGGAACCATTACTACGCCAATCACCAGAAGGCCGGCTCATTCCGCAACCTCAAGGTGCTGGACCCCTTCATGGGCGGCGGGGTTACACTCGTCGAAGGCTACCGCCTCGGTATGAACATGACAGGCGTTGACCTGAACCCGGTGGCCTGGTTTGTGACCCGGAACGAACTGTCCTGCAGCGACCCGGAACAGGTCAAAGCACTGTTCGAACATATCGAAGCAGAGGTCAAACCGCAGATTCAACCGTTTTACACAACCACCTGTCCGCGCGGCCATAAAGGTCGCTGGGTGGAAGTCAACACTGGCCAACCGGTGGATGTCGATCCCGTTGAGCTTCCGCCTGAAGACCGCAAGAACTATCGCTGGGAAGGACCGGAGGTCATCTACACATTCTGGGCCAAACATGTGCCGTGCAAAGCGGAAGGCTGTCAGCACCGTACGTCGGCTTATCCGGCAATTTTTGGAAGATGAGGCTGCCGAAGCCGCCTGCAACCGCGTTTGCCGGTGGACAATCCGAAATAAGGGCATGTGTTCGGGTCTGCTTCTATCTCCAGATGACTCGATATTGGTAATCACGTGGGAGGAATCTATAATCAAAAGCAGGGTGTTTTACCCCAGGTTTTGAAGTCCGAAGATGAGAGGTGGGGGCGATACTAATACTTCCCCACCCCCTGGTGTCTGGGACAGCATGCAGCGCTTCATGGCTCATCGGAAACTGTTTAGATATTATTTCCGAGCACTGCCGCAGCGACATCCTCTAAAGCGCTGTATTCCCATGATTTTTTCAGTTCCGTGCGCAGCAGTCGCCGACGGCTCGCAATCGGTTTGCCTGGATCGGTAATGGCTGGGTGCTCATCAATAAGTGACAACGCAAGTTGAGAAAGCCGTTCGGCCAACCTTCTAACTTCGATATGATCGGGGTTTGCACTTTGGAATGTTGGGATGATTCGGTTTGGAAGAGTATGCAGGTGACGCGGGCCAAGCTCACCCTCGGGATTGAACTCGCGTATTGCTTCCGTTAATGAGTCGGTATTTATCAGCCCAACTCGGAACCACCCCTCGTCTTCCGTGGCCGCAAGACTCCAGTACAGCGTTTGGTCCACGACGACATGCGGCAGATCTGCCAACCGCAAAAATGCAGCGCATGCAACGCCGCCGCCAGCGCCGTTGAGCACAAGAAACTGATCCTGTGGAAATACCTGGAGCTGCAGCTTTCCACGTTCATCAATCTTCTCGTGCAGCGGCTTCACGACGTTAGCGGCATTCATCGCACGGTCGATCCTTTGAAACCTTCGGGCGGTCTGTGTGAAACCTGCCGTACGAATAGCAGCGGCGTCCAGAATCTCCCACTCCCCCTCGTCGTCTCGGCGCGCGGGGATCGCAATTCTTGTAAAATTCCCGTCCAAGACAAAAGGCAATAGGTTCATAGACTGTACCATCCGGTGAATGAAGCACGGTGCAACGGAGCCGTCAAAGGTAGCCCCTTTGAGTTTCTTAGCGTCCTTGACAGCGAAATAGCTCGGGTCCTGACGCCTGGGCGTCCTAACTCGCCATTCTGCCCCACCTTCGGCTACGACATCAACAACCACACTTGGCCTTGGCATTAGATCGGCTCCTTGCGGCGGTACCTGGTCGGTGCCAGTAGATCCCTCTCGCGACTTGCTGCCGAGGACCCAAGCATTACGACTACCCAAACGTCGTACTATGAGTGGGGTGTCCTCAACTCCGTATGGCGTAGCAATGGCTCCGGCCGGTATGCCTTGTTCCACACCATCAACCGTCGCGCGCTTAACCCCGATCAGCGCAAGCGAACGGACCTTGAATGTGCCGGGCGCGATTTCCCAGACATGTTTCAAATCAAATGGCACTGGACGGTGCGAGGACAAAAACGCGGCGTCACGCAGTTTGGCATGGTGCTGGCCATTCAATACAGTTCCGGGAACAAGGCAGGCAAAGACCCCGTCAACCTTCAGGTATCGATCCACGGCATGTAGTAAGTGTGTTGTCGCAAGTTCAAGGTGCAGGTGGGCTGCTCCGCTGGGTTTAATGCCATAGGATTGAGCACGTTCGGAGAGTTGTTCCTTGTAAGGGTTTTCTGCGATCTGACTCATCGCAAGCCAAGGCGGATTAGAGATAAGACCATTGAACTGGCCCGCTAGAAGCCCCGGTCGATAAGTGTTGCGCAGAATAAATGCCCATATGCCATTCCGATTGTTGACAGCCAGTTCGCTCATTCGGTGAGCCAAAGCATAGGCTGCCTGCGACACGGTACGAAGCTCTTCCGCAGGAAGTTCAACCCCGTTCTGCTTAGCCAGGTTTGAAACAAGTTGTTCGGCGCGATCCTTGGTAATGCCATCGGGGGTGCCCCTCTCCTGAGCATTCCGCGCCTCATCATAACTCCAATCGATAATATCGTCAAACATCGACCCTCGGTCCGGACTGACCAAACTGGCCGGAATGGATATTTTCTGACCATCCAGCTCCACCACGATCTCCTCGGATTCGCCGGGCATTGGGATACAATGGCTTGTCGGCGCCACTGCGAAAAGGGAGTCTGCATGGTACACGGGAACCGTGGTCTGGATTCCCGTTCTGCGTATCTCGTCGGCGAACGCCACCACCCAAGTAGTCTTGGCCAACATAACTGCCAGCGGGTCGATGTCGAACCCGGTGACAACCGAAGCCAATTCGTTAAAATCAGCCCCCGGGACAGCCGTTTTCGCGGCTTTGATTACTTCCGCCATGATAGTTCCCGAGCCGCAACACATATCAATCAAACATGGCGTTTCTCCATTCGGGACCATGGCAACGCATTTCTCCGCAAGAGCACGTGCAATCCACTGCGGCGTCCATTCCTGCCCTAAAAGCTTCCGCTGCGTCTTTCGAGCCAACTGTGACATCAACCGGCCGAAGAGGTCTTCCCCCTGTACATTCCCAAAATTGTAGGCGTACAGGTCGATCTGAATTTCCTTCGCAACGGGAAGAACTCGAGACAAATATTCACAGCGGAACATCCATCCGAAGTAATCCTGCTCGACCATATTCCTGAGCTGGAAACGAGTTTCGAACAGCTCACCCGTGAGGATTTTTTCAAGTTCCGCTTCGTCGCTCAGACAGGCGCGTCCCTCGAGAATATTGACACAAAGAAGCCTGGCCAGAATCGCTATGTAAGCCTCATCGACGTAGGACTGAGTTCGGAACTCGCCCTCAATGTGCGCCAAGTAGTCGACGAAGCGGGACCAGAGGTTCGTGGCTAGAGTGACTGAGTTACTTGCTTTCCGTGCTTCCTGCACCAGTGCAACAAGGGTTTCACAATGTCTGACGTAAGCAGGACTCTCCAAGCCGAGATCATTCGCAATGAACTGCGGGGTGAGTTGGCGTGATTGCTCCCGAGCAAGGTTTTTCCTCAA
>CAJXKU010000142.1 GCA_913055945.1 uncultured Lentisphaerota bacterium
CCTACCTATTCAGGACTGGCGCAGCCAGTCCATAGGCCCCGCCCAAAGGGCGGGGAACTCTATTTTTACGTTAGAGCATGCTTTGGCAAAAGATGCCGACGGAAAAGTTGTCGTCGAGCAAGCGTATGTCGACTTCCTGCTGTCGCAGCCGTTCAACGTACGCGTGGGCCGGGTTTTGACACCGTTGGGTATCATCAATAAAAAGCATGAGCCCACAACATTCAACGGTGTCGAGCGCCCGTCTTTTACGCATGATATCATCCCGACGACTTGGCCACAGGACGGTATCGGCGCTTTTGGGCAAATAACGCAGAATCTAAGTTACGAAGCGTATGTCAGCAATGGCCTCGATGGATCAAACATGGACCCCGCTGGTGGATTACGCGGTGGCCGTATGACCGAGCGACCCGGCTTGAATGACGGCGCTGTCAGCGGTCGCGTGGATTATCAGATGCTGGAGCAGTTCCGTCTCGGTGCCTCCGGTTATGTCGGAGGGCTGGATAATTCGGACCAAGGCGGAGAATCAGGCGTAGATACCAATGTTCGCATTGTGTCTGCGGACTTTGAATGGTCAGTGCAGGATTTCGACCTTCGCGGCGTGATTGCCCACAACAAAATCGATGACGGGGATGAGTTGCCGCAGGGTGTAGGAGAGGAAATGTTCGGCTGGTATCTGGAAGCCGCCTACCATTTCTGGCCTCAAGTCTGGCGGACAGGCAAGCTTGAAAATGCCGACGCAACGGCGTTTGTCCGTTACGACGACTGGGACACGAATCATGAAATGCCCAGCGGGGTGCCCGCCGACGATAGCCTCGACCGCGAGGAGGTAACTGTTGGCGTAGACTTTAAACCTGTGCAGAACTTCGTTGTAAAAGCGGACTATCAATTCCGAGATCACGAGGGTACAGGAGATCCCGCTGATGGCTTCAATCTCGGCGTTGGTTGGGAATTCTAATGGCTGAAATGCCACATCGGGTGCCACATCGGGGGAAAAGGCAGAACGTTCGAATGTGCCGAAGCTCGAACTTTCGAGAGCACACGGGAAGAACGTTCTGCCCTCCTCCCTCTTTTCTCACGCGACCACCGTAAAAAGAAAGCGACGGTATTGAAAGTCCACCGGAGCTTTTATAAGTGTTGCCTGAACCGGTGAAATAGGCGAGAAAGTGCGCCCTGTACACCTTTTCAAGTCTGTCGCATAAATCGTGAAACTGAAAATCCAGAAACTTCTGTCAAAGGTAACATCTATGAAAAAAAAGATGACATTCATAAACGCAGTGGTATTGTTTGCTTTCACCGGCAGCGTACTGTTCAGTTCGTGTGCGTTTTTATCATCAGCGCCGTCTCCGGCTGAGCGGTTGCGTGAAACGTTCCAACACCAAGGCCCGATTCAGCCATTGGCGCTTCCGGACTCCTGCCCACAAGAGGTCGAAAAGGGGTGGATCGTGGGTAAACGCTCTGATCCGGTCGGTTATGGACTGCAAGTGCGGAATAAAACGCGCTCGGGCTATTTCGTAGCCTTGATCGGATTGGACTCACAGTTTCGGATAGAAAGCGTCGATCTGATCAGTTACGTTGGGGAACGTGGCAGCGAAATCAGCCAAGAAGAATTCCGAGAACAATTCGTTGGCAAAGGAGCTGGAGACCCTTTTCAGGTTGGCGATGATATCGACGCCGTAACAGGAGCAACAATCTCCTCAAAATCCATGACCACGGCCATTGGAAAAAGTGTACGTTGGTTAAGAGACTGTTTATCCTCAAATTTTGAACAGAAATGTGATCCGGCATCCGCTTTCTCTTCACAACAGCATCAGGCACGCAGTGCCCGCGGCACCAAGCTGCTATATGCGGGGTCAATGTTCCTCGGAAACGCAAAGCTTTTTTCACTGGTATCGGCAAGAGGACCCTGTTGTCCCGCACTTCGCCGTTTTTATGCGGTTAACCCTACCGGGTAGAAAAACCAAAGAACTAAGTTTCACCCAACCGGTGAAACGCTTAAAATAGTAACACCCTATAAAAAAACGAATAACACCTCCTTTGGTTTTTCTGCCGCGTATTTTAGGATAATTAGTGAAACGCCACAAGTGGAGCTATGGTTACAGTAAAAAAAAGAAAAACAACAGGGTACCGAACTTAGAAAACAAGATCTGTTTCTCCAATTCCCGACCAGTCAATACAGAATCAACCGACATCCCGGAATTGAACGACCATGCGTAAAGACATAGAGGACGCGCTTTACACCTATCTGGCCAGAAAATGGCGCATTCAGGAGCCGAGCGGCAAAACGGATAAATACGGCAGATGGTTACCCACGTGGAAAGAAAAACAACGGTGTTGCCGTATGCTTAAGGCTCCCACCCGCACGGAGCCGGACACACTGAAAAAGCACTGCTGTACGATTGAACATGTAGCAAAACTTCATAACGTGGATCTCGGCCAACTCAGCTCAGCCGCTCTCCAAGAGGGATCCGAGCAGATCCTGCAACGCCGCAGAGAGTAAAACCCCATGAAGGCTCACTCTTTCCGCAACGCTCACCTTCTGCTCTGAATGTACTTCGCCGCCTTGTTCCGACCGAAAGGCGCTTTAAAGGTTTTCCCATGTTTCCGTGAAATCGGGCAAGTCGGGCTCGCGCAGGGGAATACTGAGAAGGAAGAGGATCACAAGTACGCATACACACCCTGCGACCGCAGGCAGATAGGAGTCAAGATGCTCATACGCTAAGCCGAAGAAAAAAGGTCCCACAGCGCTGAAAGCCACGACCCACGACATGTGGAACCCACTGATTGCCCCCAGGTGTGTCCTTCCGAAAAAACGGGGCCAACTGACCGTCTGCAGAAGCCCAAAGGTACTGCCTGCAAGGCCATTACCAGCGATGACCATATAATATCCCGGCGCATTGTTCAGCACGAAAATGCCCGCCATGGAAAGAAGCATTCCTCCGATCAGAACCCACAGCGGATATTTCAGTCGGATATGATCGCTGATCCAGCCCAGAACCATCCCGATCACCACAGAAATAACTGAACAGGGAATAAAGATCGCGAATGCCCGGGATTCGCCGATACCTGCCTGTGAAAATACCGACACAATATGGAATGTCAACGCAGTCATGTAAAACGCATGAAGCGCAACTGTTAGATTAAACACCCAGAAAGTATGTGTCCGGCGTGCCTGCGACAGGGTGTAGTCCCCACTGCGATCTGTTCCTTGTTTTTCCGTGGTCTCAGCGGATCCGGCGGTACCGTCGGGACTGAGGCCGCATGCTTCCGGATTATCCCGATAAAAAATCAACGCAAAGACCGTTACCCCCAGAATCAATGTAATCCCGATATACGTCCAGGCGCCACGCCACCCCAAAGCCTCAATCAAATGATCGAAAAACAGCGGCGATGCCGAGAAAAAGATGGGGATAAAAACTCCGATAATACCGTTCGCCAGCCCCCGACGCTGATCGAACCATTTCATAACCATATTGCGGGAGACGATCGTAAGCATCCCCTGCCCTGTAAACCTCAAGCACAGAAACCCAAGGGTAATAGATGCTACAGCGGTCCACTTTGCGGAGGAAAGATTCAGCGCTCGAGCCAGTTCAGCCGCCACATCATCGATCCGGGAAAGGTACAGCAGGACAAGCCCCAGCCCAGCACCCGAAATAACAGCAGTCACGCGTGCCCCCAGTCGATCATAAAGGCGTCCTCCCCAGGTCAGGAAAAATGCACTGCCGATGGTGCCCAGCATGTACGCGGTACTCAGAAGGGTGCGATTCAGCTCGAGCGAAGCGATTAAGGGTTCTGTAAATGCTGACACGCCGAATGTCTGGCCCGGTACGCTGCACACTGTTCCTACGACAGCCGCAAAGAGAATGAACCAGCCATAGAAAAAAGGCCAGCGCGCCGGGTCAAAAGGGAGTTTATGTGTATTCCTTCCGCCCTGCATAAAGCACACCGCCGTAATACCGTACACATTCCATTTCAGAAAGGATCATGAAGACAAACAGATAAAGGGGGACACATCCCACGCAGGTCACGCCCAAAGCGTCTGGTACTATACAAGCCGCGTAACCGATCGCACCGGAAAGAAACCAACGCGGCATCAAATACCCGCCAGCGCCGATGCCGCTGATAGGGAACATCGGGATGATCCGGCCAAAGCCGCGCACCAGTCCAGCCGACTACTTCACCGGAGACACAAACAGGAGACGTCGCCCGGAATATCGCCTGAGTCAGCTTGCTCTTTGACTCAGAAGTGCTATCGTCACCGCTGAACGGATGTTGTACATATTCTTTTTTAACTTTCACGCTATCCTTATTCCGGACGGATAAGGGAATCGTGCTTATTCCCTTACCTCAAGCGGAAGTATCTGTACACACATTCAGCCGCGATGCGAGGAATACACACATGTCAGTCATAATGATCGTTGTCTATCTGGCGATAATAGCTGTATCCGTGGGTGTTGTGTGGCTGGGAAGCGGTCTGCTGGAAAAAGCCAGCACCAACCTGGCCGCTTATTACGAACTACCGCCCGTGGTACAGGGGGCTGTTATCGCGGCGGCCGGATCCAGTTTTCCCGAACTTTCCGGCATTATCCTGTCCACCGTGATCCATGGAGAATTCGAACTGGGCGTTGCGGTTATCGCGGGATCCGCGATCTTCAACATTCTTGTCATTCCTGGCTTATGCGGGCTGTTCGCCAAAGCTACGCTGAAATCAAATCGGGACCTGATTTACAAAGAAGCCCAGTTCTACATGGTCGCTGTAGCTACGCTGTTGTTGGCTTTTTCATTTGCCGTCATCTATTATCCGCAACAGGAATTTCACGGCAAAATGACCCGCCTCATTGCCCTGATGCCGATAGCGCTGTACCTGTTATACATCTTCATTCAGTACCAGGACACCATGGATTACCAGGCGGAAACCGCGGTAACGTTAAAGGTCTGGAAGCAGTGGCTGCAACTGCTGGCTGCCCTGCTTATCATCGTTGTGGGGGTTGAAGGGATGGTGCGCTCGGTCATAGGCCTGGGGAATATCCTGAACACCCCGAGCTTTCTCTGGGGCCTGACCGTCATTGCTGCAGGGACAAGCATCTCAGACGCTTTTGTCAGTATCCACTCCGCCCGCAACGGCAGGTCTATTACGAGTATCGCCAATGTTCTCGGCAGCAACACGTTCGACCTCCTGATTGCGGTCCCGGTGGGTGTACTCATAGGCGGCTCTGTAGTGATCGATTTTTCCATGGCCGCACCGCTCATGGCGTTTCTGGTCTTTGCCACCGTCGTGCTGTTTGTAATGATCCGTACAAGCTTAGAACTGGACCGGCTGGAAGCCTGGACACTTTTAGGCGTATACGGACTGTTTCTGCTCTGGATGGTACTGGAGACGGCCGGTATTACCGGAGTGGTAAGTTGATTTGCTCACTGCATCAACGGCACAGTTTCTTATCCAGCCATTAAGCTTTTTACGCATACGTACCGTCCCTCGTTTCGGCAGGAGGCAAGCATAGATAAGGGGATAGCATATTTACCCTAAAATACGCAGTCGAGGGCTATATATCAGGACGTCGAGCCGAACTGGGGCTCGGGGTTCCCGGCACGTAACCAAACTGCGCACTTCGTCTAACACGACATGCCTGCTGTAATTCATACAGCAGGGGCCGGAAGAAGAATCTCTTCCAACGCCGTACCGCGTCACACCCCCCCCATTTTCTGAGCTTCATGAACTTGACTTTGATGTGACACGCTCCGACTCGGAGCTCGAATACGAGATAACATCCGGCCACTGTCGCCGTATATCAAAAATCTGATCTTCAATAGACCAGAAGGCGTCCACAATGTCCGGATCAAAGTGATATCCACGCCGTTCAAGAATCATCTCGGTCACATCCGCTATAGCAAATGCCTCCCGAAACGGACGCGGCGACAGTAGAGAATCAAAAAAATCAGCCAACCCCGTAATCCGCGCCACTACAGGGATGTCTTCGCCGCTGAGCCCATCGGGATAACCGGTACCATCCCACTTTTCATGATGCCACCGGGCTATCACCTCTGCCATCTGGACCACCTTCGCATGAGAACCTGCAAGTTCGTCGCTCCCGATGGTTGTATGCTTTTTCATCACGTCCCATTCTTCTTCGGTAAGCTTACCGGCCTTCATCAGTATTTTATCCGGCACCCCCACTTTCCCTACATCATGCATAGGGGCGGCATAGCAAAGCGCTTCGATCGTATCTTCATCAAGCCCAAGCGCCCCCGCGACAGCACTGCAGTACGAGCCCATCCGCTGAACATGCTCCGGCGTTTCGGGGTCCTTATATTCCGCGATACGTGAGAGGCGATATACTGTGTCAAGCGTCGCTTCATTCGCCTCATGAAGCTCACTTCGCAGTTTTTCGCAGGCTTTCTCGCGCTCGGCGTGCCTCTTCACCTTCACCAGCGAACGTACGCGGCTTTTGAGTTCGATTTCGTCAACCGGCATCGTCAGAAAATCATCTACCCCCCCTTCAAAAAAGCTGGACCGTACCGCAGCATGCTCCTGATCAATCATCGCAAGAACGGGGATCTGTACCGTTTCGTCTTCACTTTTCAATTCCCCGACGATTTCCAAAGCATCCGCCTTCTGGATGCCAACGTCAAGTACAACCAGATCGACTGCTACTTGCTTTGCATAGCCCGCAGTTCCCGCCGGGTGCTCCATAGGTACTACGGTATAATTTTCAGCACCAAGGCATTCCTTAATCCGCTCGCTCTGTTCTTCATCTTCCTGGACCAGGAGGATACGTCCCGTATCCTGTTCGGGCTCAGTCTGTCCCTGAACACCCGTAGACGTACTTCCGCCTCCTGAACGCTTCGACTTGAGCGCACTTAGATCGATTTTCTGGGTCTTATCTTCAGTGGCTTTTTCCTGCTTTTCAGCGGATGCTGAGGACGTCGTATGCTGACCATCGTCAGGTGCTGCGTCAGCAGTTACCGTACTGTCACCGAAAACCAGCTCGTATGTATATATACCGATCCGATCCCCATTATTGAGGGCACAGGGACTGTCAATACGTTCCCCATTGACATACACGCCGTTCGTACTCCCGGCATCCTCTATTCGCCACTCCCCTTTTTTTACAAAGATATTCGCGTGATAGCGCGACACATCGTCATCAACAATCACCACATCGTTTTCAGCATCACGCCCAATAGTTGCTCCTTTACTTCCCAGAGGAACCACTTCGCCAGCACGACCCCCCGATAAAAACCGCAACTCCCTCTCTGATGGACGCTTTTTTGCCATTTCCGCATCTTTCCTATATTATTTTTATCTTCAACGAATTTTGCTCTACCTATACCGTAACAGATCATCCGCCACCGTAAACCGTGAAAGGATGGTTTCGCCTGTCATATCTTCAAAACTTTTCATGCTCATTCCCACATAGACTGCACCCATTGCTGCACTTCAGTGTTTATATCGTCACTGAAGGGGGTGTCGGCTTCTTCAGAAGCGGTGCCCCAACTGACACATTCAAATGTGTCCTGTATTTCCTGCGCCTGAAGAAAGCGCGAAATTTTTGCGCACGTATTATTCGCTGCGAAACGCCGCGCGCGTCCGGTGTAGTAACGCATCGGCCAAGACACATACAGAAAATCCTGCGCGCGGGTCAACCCCACATACATCAAACGACGTTCTTCTTCAAGTTTCTCCTCATCCCCGGCCGCCATATCAGAGGGCAGGCACCCCTCCGATGCGTGTACAATTATAACCACGTCCCATTCACAACCTTTTGCGGAGTGAATCGTGGACAACACAAGATAGTCCTCATCGTGACGGGCATCATCCGACAAATCACTCGTAGAGGTAGGGGGATTCAGCACAAGTTCCGATAAGAACGCACGCCGGGTCTTAAAGCCCGTCGCGAGTTGTTCCAAATGCTCTAAATCCTGCTGACGGCCGAAGGGATTCTGATAATGAGCCTGAAGCAGCGGCTCGTAGAAAGGCCGCACCCGTTCCACCTGGGCCGCGGGTTCCGCGCCCTCAAAACCAGCCAGATCCGCGAACAGCTCGCCCAGTTGCTTCAGACTATCCGCGGCCGCTTTCGGGGCATTGAACGATTGTACAGCAGCCGGATCCTCCCCGGCGTCCATCACATGCTGAACAATTTTCATCGCTGTGCCCGGCCCTATACCTTCCAGAAGTTGAAGGATACGCAACCACGCCATCTCATCGCGGGCATTCTCCCGAACCCGCAGAAACGCCATGAGATCTTTAATGTGCGCCGCTTCCAGGAAGCGTAAGCCGCCGAACTTATGATAAGGAATATTGCGACGCGTCAATTCAGCTTCCAGCGTATCTGACAAGTGAGATGCACGAAAAAGAACTGCCTGTCTGGACAACGGGATCCCGTCCTCGTAATGGCGACAAACCGTATCCACGACAAACTCGTCCTGATTATGTTCGTCTTCGCACAGGACAATCTTCGGTGGTTCCGAGTCCTGCCGTGCGGCATATAACTCTTTACTGTACAGTCCTTGAGCCTGTTCCATAACTGCATTCGTGGTTTCCAGAATCGGCTGAACCGAGCGGTAGTTCTTTTCAAGTTTCAGCACACGGGTACCTGGAAATGTTTCAGGGAACTCTCGCATATTCC
>CAJXKU010000143.1 GCA_913055945.1 uncultured Lentisphaerota bacterium
GAATGCCGGACGATGCGATCCCCGATCCCGATACCGATTGCGACTTCGCGAGAGAATCATAATGCGATAAAATTCTCATACAAGTCGATCGCGCGGTTTCGGCTGGTCAGAGTTCATACTTCAGTATGCTTTGGATTCATGCAGTCGCGGTGCCGAGTCTCATACAAGAGACAAATCGGGGTATTGCCCGTAAAGAACGGCTCGATGCAATTGCTCATGCGAGGTGAAAAGGTGCGGATTGCGTTTTTGAATCCGGCAGTTAAACTTCAACAGTTGCATGACCAAATACGAGATGAATACTGGCGAAATGTCCGAACGGGGGAACAACGAAAGTCTGGCCGAAGAGATAAGGCAAAGTGCACTGTCTCTCGGTTATGCGGCTTGCGGCTTTACCGACGTGACGCCGTTTAAGGGGTTTCAATCTGCTTTGGATGAGCGCACGGGGCAGTACCCGGAAACGCGTCCGCTTTACGACCCCATGCGGCATCGGGTCGAGCCGAAAAAGGGTGCGCCGTGGGCAGAATCAATCGTTGTGTGTGTACGCCCCTACAATACTTACCGGATCCCTCGGGAGATTGATGGGCATATAGGCCGAAACTATCTGTTTGATAAACGGGTGCCGCAGTGTCCAGGCTACAGTCTTTCTCCAGGTCTTGAACACGTGTTCCGGGAGCACGGTATTCGGTTTAAACGCGGTGGTGTGCCGGACAGGGCTGCGGCGGCACGTGCGGGTGTGGCGCGAATCGCGCGAAACGGATTTGCGGTACACAGACTTTACGGTTCATGGATCAATATTGAATCCTGGCGAATTGACGCAAAGTTGCCGTCGTCGGTGCCCGACTGGACCTGTCCGTGCCCGGATGAATGTCGGCTCTGTGTGGAGGCATGTCCCACGGGGGCGTTAACAGCGCCGTTCCTGATGCGTATGGACCGATGTGTGGCTTATCTTACGTACCATGCTCCTCGACCTATTCCCGGGGATCTGTGGCAGAAGATGGGGCCATGGATATACGGGTGTGACGATTGTCAATCGGTGTGCCCCCTTAATCATGGCCGGTGGTGGGCACAGGCCCGGGCTGACTGGCTGGAGGATGCACTGCCGTATCTGACGCCTTCAGCTCTTGCCGATTTGGACGAAGACACGTATCGGAACATCGTTCACCCTTTGTTCTGGTATATTTCTGTTGACGACGCGGCTCGTTGGCGAGCAAACGCAAGGCGAGCGCTGCAATTCGCAAAGTCATGCGGAGAGAGTTGTCGAAGTAACATCCAGTAAAATCAGGAAATGTGGAAATGGATAATCGATTGATTGACAGAGTGGAGGCATGTTTTAAGCAGAACGAGTGGCCGTATGAACGGTTTGAAGAAGATGAAACGGTTCTGCAGTTTGATGTCAGCGGTCAGAATGCTTACTACAAAGGGTATGTGTATACGGAAGAAAACCTGCGCCACATGGTGGTTCTGGTTTTTGTCCCCAATCTTGTACCGGAGAATAAACGTATTGCTGTTGCCGAGTTCTTTAACCGGGCGAATTACGGCCTATCGGTAGGGAATTTTGAGCTTGATATGGAAGATGGCGAGGCTCGTTATAGAGTCGCTGTGGACATAGAAGGCGGCGAACTGAGTACCACAATGGTGGAGAATATGGTGGGCATGGGGTTCATACTGATTGATCGGTATTACCCCGGTATCATGGCTCTCCTGTACAGCGATGCAACGCCTGCGGAAGCTATTGCGGCTGTTGAAGGCGGTACGGAGACCGAGGATGTGCCCGAGGAGGAGGACGAGTAGGGGGTTTTTGGGTGAGTAGGAGCAGGAGTTTGTGCGGAGCGGTGAACTGGAATTTGCGCGGTGGTCGGGGTAAGGCAGACGGAGGTTACTGAGTCGCTGATTTAAGCTTATACTTGGCCGGGATTTCTTTTACTGTTCCGGACTGGACGGCTTCCTGAGCTGTTATACATGCGGCCGTCATGTGCAATGTCAAAGCTGTCATAGGAGTAAAACGTTCTTGCCAGTCACCGTTCCGTAAATACGCAAAGTATTGCCGATAATAATCTTCTGTCTCGGGCAGCGTAATTTTTCGATCACTTTGTTTATCCGTGCAGCAGTGAATCGTTTGCTGAGACAGATTTGCCTCGATTGTTCCCTCCAGCCCAACCACTCGTATCCAATCATCGCCATGAGTAGACGATGCTTTGGGGCGATGGTAGTCAAGACTTATGGTTGCATGACCACCGTTTTCCAGCTCTGATACCATCGCTGTATTGTCCGGGCACTGCGCATATTCGGAAAAAATCTGGTTCGATTCCATTCCTACAGCCTGATTGAAGGTTAGATTCGTGGCACCGTTTATAATGTCGAAAGCGTGAATACCTACCCAACCGATGGTGCCTCCTAAACGTATCGGGAAATTATCCACCCGACTGGGATTCCAGGGATACGACTTGCGGCCATTTACCAATACCGGATCCCCCACGATCCCCTCTTCCACAGTATTTTTTACCGCTTTAAGATAAGGATTCGCCCGGTTATTCAACAATAGCAACAATGCTCCTTTGTTCCTCTGCACAGCGTCGTACAGATTATCTAATTCCGAAAAAGATGCAGCAATCGGTTTTTCCGCTAATACATGACATCCGTTTTCCGCCGCGGATAGAACGGCTTGATGAATGTATTGGAGCTTACTGCTGACGACAACCAAATCCGGCTTAACCTCCGTCAGCATCTGTTGATAATTTTCATACCGGGGAACTTCATCATAAGAATCGGGCAAATCCCAACACCCTTCCTGTTCATGCGTTTGGGCAAGTCCTGCGAGTTCCACTTCGGGAAGTGTTTCCTTTCGGAAATACTCCACAGCGCCTTGGCCGTGCCCCCACGCACCTATGAAGGCAAGCTTTAATTTGTCCATAATCGGGACCCTTTCTCTAAAATTTTGAACCGTTGAATATTGAATTTTCAATGTTGAAGTCAATGTCACACATGGCTATCCACTTCAAAATTCATGATTCAACATTCAATATTCAGACTTTCCTGTGTTACCGTTGGGCCTCTACCCTGATTTTACGCACGCTGTCTTTTACCGTTCCCGTGGCGTGGATCGTAGCGTCATCAGCAGATGAGGCATTGATTCGAACCGAGTACGTTCCTGCGCCCAGCGGTTCGTTCGGGTAAAGAACCCCGTCCAGCGTGTTCCAGTCTGATTCTTCATCCAGCTCGTATAGGGCGCGCTGGAGTCCTGCCTTGGCCAGGAAGAAAGCCTGCTTGTTGCGTTCTTCTTTAATGGTGAGATTCGTCTCGTGGAACGCCCAGGAGAGGTAGCCGAGGCCGAGGAACAGCAGGATCAGCATGATGAAGAGCACCAGCGTCAGCGCGAGTCCTTCCTGTCCGCCCTTGGTTGACTGGTCGGATCGAGCGATTTTACGTGTTTTATTATTCATGACCATGTGTTCAGTGTTTACGGACTGGTATATCGGACGTCGTCGATTACGCCGTCCCAATTGTCTTGGTCTTGTTGATATGCACCGATATAGGCTGCGCCCGGATTCACGGGATTCACCCGCCAGAAGTCACCGTCAAAACTGGCTTCGCCGACAAGTGTTCCGCCCCGGTAGAAGTGGACCCGGTTGTCCACCCCGTCGAGTTGGACGTAGACCCTGTACCATTGATTCGGCGTCCATGTCAGTGCATTGCTGGAAACTGTGCGGATCTCACCTGCACGGAAATCGCACTTGATGCGGTCATTCTCAATGTACACCCATAAGTAACTGTCTGGGAACTGGAACCACCAGATGTAATACCATGGTGTCCCTCTGTTGAAAATTGTGCGAGTGCCCGTGTAGCTGTTGCCGTTGACCCAGGCGGCGACGCCGAGATGGTCGCTGGAATCAAGTGAGGAATGATCCTCAATTTCCACGTGTGAGTCTGTCCCGTCGAATTGGTATGCCGGCCCGGTTTTGCCGGCGGACGTCCAGTCGGAGGGACTGGATACCTCGCCCTCGTTATTATTGAACGAACTGTCGGCAGTATTTCTCCCATGACCTTCGTTAAGGCTCCACGCCCCCCGGTAATTGGCGTTAAGCAGGCGCAGACGCGACTGAAGGCTGTAAGTGTGCCCGTTATCGGCTTCGAGTTTCAGGGTGTAAGCAACAGAATCGATGCGTACGGAGAAATTCAGTGCGTTCAGGTTATCCAGGATTTGTTCATCCGTGCCGTCGCGGTTCACGTAGAAACCGGACCCGCTCTTATAGACCTCCCGCGTCCATTCCTTATTCCCGTCGTTGAACTTCTCGACAATCAGGTGCTCTGCCGCCGGCGTCTCTACGCGGACGCGACTTCCTTCTGCTACCGTCTGCTCGATCCAGTACGCGGCCAGGTCCGCATCCCGTTGCAGGCCTGTCTGCAGTTGTCCTTTCTTTACTTCGCTGAAAAAATAGGGCAGGGCGGCGGCCACGGCTGCTGCGAAGAGGGCAAAGGCCATGATGGCGATCAGAAGCTCGACCAGCGTAAAATGTTCTGTATGTTTCGCCTTCAAACTCATCAATCCTGGGTCGGTTTTACTCGTAGACATTGCTGCAATAGGTGACCATGCGGGTCTGCTGGCTTTTGCCGCGAATAGACCATTCGGCGGTGACAACGGCTTTCTTGATGTCCACATTATTGGGTAAATTCGGCGGATCGGCCACGATATCCACCTCAATGGTCACATCCGTACCGCCGATGTTGACCGTCGTGGTTTCCGTGCCCTGCAGAGGCTCGTAGGCACTGATGAGCTGCTGTTCTGTTTTATCGGCCACTCGTTCAATCACTGCCCGTTTGACGCCGGCCTTGTGCAGAGTGCCGCGCCCTGTGACAAAAAACATGCTCGTCCCCACAATGACGAGCGCCAGAATGACAACGGCGATAAGGAGTTCGACAAAGGAAAAGCGGTGACAGCCGACAACTTTGGCCTGTTTGGCGGGATCGTTGATCATCTGCTCATTTCCCTGCAACTTGGGGCTCGTCTTAGTTTATCGCGTTTGTTTGGCGTTGTTTTCACCTTGAGAGTCGACACTGTCGCCGTTGACCTTCCAAAGTTGATATGCAGGTGCTTTGTCCTGAATCGGTTCGAGGTAGGGGTCGTTATAATCGTGACGGATAAACAGGCGGTGGAACGTGGATGTAACAATATTTTTGCCCGCAAAAATACCACGCCCCTCTATGAAATCATTGCCGTTGGTTTTCTGTTTCGTGACAAGCACTTCGAAACAGGCGCCTTCGTCTTTGCCGTAGGTCTTTTGTTTTAAAATTTTACCGCTTGTGTCGTAGAAACGGATGGCGGACAGTTGGCCTCCCTGCGCTGGATCGTTGTTCACCTTATATTTCCCGGTCGACTTGTTTATTATAATGGCTGAATCGGCAGATCTCCTGCCGATGACAATGTCATTGGGCTTTGTCTGGACACCAGGAAAGAACACGTACGGTTCCAGGGTTCCTTCACCGGCCTTCAGATCCCAGTGACCGAAGGCAAACCATTGCGGTTGAGAGATGCGCCGTCGGTCAAGAAAGAGATAGGCGGGGCGGGGGCTGCGGGGAAACAGGAAGGTCAGCCAGCGCTGTACGTCCTCCTGTTTTATTTCTTCCCTTGATTGAAGCATGTTCCGGGTTCCTTCCGGCCCGGCTTGTAAAAACGATTTCAATGTTTTTATGCCGGAGGCCCAGTTGTCTCCGAAAGTTTCTTTCACGCGTTGTAGTCCCTGCATGCCGTGAGCCGTATAGAATTGGATCCAGTTAGCGGCCAGCTTATCGTCATAAGTCGCAAGCGGCACAGAGCTTACGAGCATAAGCCTGCCGCCGTGATGCGCCCCATCGGCAATGGTGCCGCGTCGCGAATAAAACTGAGTCGCGTAGCCGTAGCCCCACTTGGTCCATATGACTGCATTGTCTGGTGTGATCCGCTTTATCTCCCGCAGTGCTTTTACGTAATAAGGCGGGCGCGGAGACCTTTGTTTATTCTGCTGGTTGATTGCACTGAAGGCTGTGACCGCAGGTGCCACCCCGAACAGACATCCTGCTACGCCGAACAGCCAGCTCTTGTGTCGATATGTCCATAACTCCCGTATAAGAAAACCCAGGCCCAATGCCAGAGTCGGCGCAAAGAATATCTGGAAGCGGACGGCGGTTACAGAAAGCGCTGCGACAGCAACGATGGGACCGAAGAACAGTGCCTTTGTTTTAAAGCGTCCCGCCAGCCAGGCGAATCCGGCGAGCCCTCCCAGCAGAAAAGCAAGGCCAGGGGCAGTCTTGGTGGGACTGAGGTCCTGCCACGAGGTCTGCTGTTCGCCCACAAACGCAGCAGTGACCGGGAACTTGCTGCCTTGGGCAGTCCCTGAGTCGCTAAGAATATAGGTGGCTTTCTGGTATAACTTCTCGACGTCCAGCAGATCGGGAAACCATACGGTGAATACGATCAGAACCACGGCTATGCCCGGGTAAACGATACACGCTTCTTTTGGGGCAGGGCGATAATACAGGATAAGAGCAACGAACAGCGGGAAAAGACACAGACCGGCGACGACGTCGCTTTCCCATAGCCACAGAAACATGCCGAACACGACAAATCCCGAGGTCAAGTATTGCGCGCGTTGCCGGAGGTTCTGCGCTGTCCCGAAACGCAGGAAACAGTACAGGGCTGCGGTGGCGAGCGTGACGTTCAGGATGTCCGTATCGAACCATCCCGCGGAACTCCGGAAGGCGTATACCGGGTGAATCAGGGCAAAAAACCCCGCGAGCATGCCCGTAACAGAGCCGGCGAAATAACGCCCCAGCAAAAAGACCGGCACAAAAAGCAGGACCCCGAGCAGGGGAGAGAGCAGGAGCGCCGTCTTCTCAAGGGACAATCCCGTGACGAAGGTGACCACAGCGGTCAGAACGGAAAGAAGCGGCGGTGTGTTCGGCCGCTGATCCCCCTGGGGGACATACCGATCATGGTCGACGTCGGTGTAGGTTCCTTCGAGAAGTTCACGGGCTGTTTTCAGGTAATAATAGCCGTCGGCACTGAAGACAACAGGCGGCTTTTCCGGGGATGTCACGGCATGATCATCAGGCTTTTGGGGCCGATAAGCAAGATTCTCAAAGCGTATAAACAAGCCCAGAGCGATACAGCATACAACGGCGAGGACGAACAGGGTAGGGGTATATTTGGACGGCCCCTGAACGCTCGCCGTCAGCGCATCGGGTCGGCCCCCCTCGAATCGCCCGGTAATGGTGAACGTGATCGCCCACGGTCCCCGTCCCGCTGCGTTGTCGGGCGTCCGGCAGGAATCCACCTCCCGGGTCTCGGCGTACACGCGGGCGTGTCGGTCGTCAACCACCACGGTCCTGAGCCCGATGGTGTCGCATTCCCACTCGACGTGCCCGCGGCCACGGACCTCGAATCGGTCATCTACGATGTCGATGGAGAGCTGGTCATCCAGCCGGAGCATACTGTCCCGTCGACGTTCCCCAGCCAGCTGGACGGTCACGTCGGTCAGCGCGAGCCCGTCGACGGGATCGTCATACGGCGGTTCGTTCGTTCCGGAACTAGTGACCGGTCCGTCGGTCCGAACTGCTGAGGAAGAACTCTCGGTCGGGGGTGGGTCGGCAGCAGGCGAACCGGACGACGGATCGGCCTGCGTGGTTGTCTCGGGAAAGTCACCTGAAGCGGTCGTCGACGGTCTTGCCGGCGACGTATCCCCTTGCTGCCCCTCGGACGAGTTGAGGAGACTCATACATCCGGCGAACCCACCCAGGCCGGCCGTCGCGATGGCACTCAGTACGTGTCGTCGGGTGCATCCGAGTCCACCAGATACCTGTCCGGAAGCGGTCGGTCTGTCCGTTGATCGTTTCGGTGGAGCCATCAGAGATCACGCTCATGACTAGTACCTGACTGCGGGGCGGACGGATGGTCTGGTCCAGTGATCCGGACCGAGGTCCCCGGCACGATGGCATGGCGGGTCGCAGTTCCGTGCGGTACCTCGAGGACCCATCGGGCTCGTCCGGCGTACTGTGTCAAGTCGGTCTCGGGAACACCGGGTTCAGGCGTCGCAGAGTGAACCGCCGTGACGGTTCCAGACCCATCAATGAAGATGACGTCGATCGGGTAATCCATCTCACGCATCACGATCGCTCGATCGGGTGCCTCCCGATCGTAGATGAACAGCAGGCCGGTATCGGCGGGCAGTGCCTCCGTCCCACTCAGTCCCTGGTATCGTTCGGGGGGCGTGTCGGCTGTCCAGACGTCATAGACCCACAGCGTCTGCCCGTGCTGGTTCTCGAAGAACACCCGATGAGTCGGGTCCTCGGTGGTGATCACTGACGACTCGAGTTCTGGGGATGGTGCCTCACCTCCGTAGAGACCGACGATGCCAGCACCGGCGAGGA
>CAJXKU010000144.1 GCA_913055945.1 uncultured Lentisphaerota bacterium
ATTTCACGGTAATGCGCACTAATGAAAGGTTTTTTCGCAACATAACGCCGCGCACCACATAACTCACGCACGTACCGCGATTTTGATGACAACCTGAACGCCTGAGCGGTACCATTGTATGGGGACGGACGTCTTCGCCCGTTCTATACAACCCGATTAACGGCTGGGGACCGCCGTCCCCAGCAGAGGTGCCTTTATTGCAGGCGTTCTGGTCGTCCTTCAGCGTGAGGTCTGGTGGAATTATAACACGGCGTACATAAAAGTCTAACTGATAGCCCTATTTCGCTCTCAGGATGCAGTTAAGGTATCAGATTTACTTTCCGCCCATATCCGGCGCCGACGAGGTTTGCAAAGGCTGGGTCAGCAGGGTCTTCGGGAGTTTCTGCCATTCACTGCTCGGCGTTTTCCATGAGACCGCAAGGTGTTGCCCCCCTGTCCTTTCAAAGTATGTGATCCGTATGTTGTGCGTGCCGGAACGTAAGTTGACTGTCCCCGATTCTTCTTTTTTGGCGTGGAGGCCAGGATTATCCACGACCAACCTGTCGTCGATATAAAGTCGGCTGCCGTCATCCGAGACGCTTCTGAACGTATATGTGCCCGTTTCGCTTATCCGGAGTTGGCCAGTGAAACGAAGAGCAAAATTATCCTCATGAGATGCCACGTCAACGGATGGGCGGTCAGTCGTACCTGTCCTGGTTATCTCCAGGGCTTCAAAATTCGGCATCATTCCCGTGTTGTTCTTATGAGGGTGGATATATTCGTACATCAGTCCCCCAACGTCGGGGAAAAAGGCAACTGCCTTCTCTGTTTCCGGTTGTGTGTTCGCAGATTTTGCTTTGTCTGTTATGGAAGTGGCCGTCAGGGTATATTCTTTTCTTTTGTCCAGGGAAGAGATGTTCAACAGCACGGTACGAGCGTCATCCTGCAGGGATACCTGCTGGACTTCAACCCCCTGCTCAATGCTGTAATTCTCGGCTGCACCTGCCGTGTCTCTGGTTACAGGTTCGTTGAATATCGCCACAAGCTGGGAGCGATCATCCAGTGCGTAGGCGCGAATAAGTTCTGGTGAATCTGTATCCGGCATGACTTTAATGGTCATTTTGGCCGGGCGACTTTTGTTGTTCTCATCCCGAGCCCTCCATATTGCCTCGTACGTTCCCGGCGCTTGGTAACCACTGGTATATCGAAACGTTCTCGCGTCAAGCTTCGTGATAGAGCCTTCTGCAGGAGACTCAATAAAATCGGCCTTGAGTGTAAGCTCAAGATCGTCCGGGTCGTCCATTGGGGGCTGGAATTTGCAGCTGCCGCCTTCCTGACAGGTGATTTGAAAGTCGCTAACTTTCGGAGGAATATTTTCGTCTTTAACAGTCTGGAGGGCCTGTGTCAGCAAGTTGAGCTGGCTTTTTTTACCTATTTCACTCGCAAAGTCTATCAGGCGAGATGTCATGTCAGGCATGGGGCCGTCTCGATGTGCCAGCGCCTCAACAGCCTGCATTTTGGCGGAAAAACTGGCATCGTCTCCATCAAACAGTTCTTTATATGCAGCGCTTGTCATGTTTTTGGGGAACGTAACCCGCCTGAACAGGGTGTTGCCCAACGGGACAAGGCGGGTTTCAACAGCTTTCCCGCTCGGCGACAGGAGCTTCCCTTTCAAACAGACTAATGGTTCAGTAAACGGTTTTTCTGTCTTTCTGTTCTCCGTGTGCGCGAAGGTGAAATCGGGTTTGTCCGGCAATCTGTAATGCCATTCAGTACGAGTTTTCGGCTTCATGACATAGTTGTGGAACCCACTATCATTGTGTTCCCGCAGTGTTTTTCTGGTGTACGGAAATGGGAGGGCGTATACGAGAGGCCCCCGCGTGATGTAGGCGCCCCCGAGCGGTACGCTCTCGGAGGCAGGTTGCTGAACACGACGGATCTGAAAGTCAAAGGATACTGTCAGGGTGGTATGTCGGGGCCACCTTTTGTTGATGACATAGTATTCCCCTTTGTCCGCCACATATTCTTGGTCCACCCCGTGAATCTGTGCGGCATCCGAACCGAACGGTTTACGCAGACAGAGCTTAAACTTTGTTGAACGCGCCATGCTGATGTCAAAAACCACTTCATCAGAAAACGGATACGCTGTTTTTTCCTGAATGCTAATATCGGTGCCATTCAGGGTGGTCTTGAGAGTGTTTGGGCCATACAAGACGGCTGTCACCCCATTACCGCCGCTGTTCTTCATCCACATATTCTGCACGTAATACGGCATAACGCGCCCGCCGTTCAGGGTGCAGCAGGCCGCTGCCCTGTGACAGGCGTCGTATGTTTCCCTCCCGCCATGGCGTTCCGGATGCATCTGAATACGATTGTCCGAGGTCAGGTAGGACAGCGCCTGCAAATCAGGATGGAGGCGGGCGCCCTGCAGAGCATTAAAGGTCATTTTCTCGACCCGGTCCGCCAGGGAGAGCTTACCCGTCATTGATATGATCAGGCAAAGCGGATTTATCAGTTCGACGTTGCTGCAATATTCATAAAAACGATCCGCGGTGCCCCGCATTCCATTGACATCTTCAGAACACACCATGGCACCACTGGGAGTGGTGTGATATTCGAGTTTCTTTATGGCCTCCTGCGCCGCGCTGATGTACTTGTCTTCTCCGGTTATTTCAGCGATAAATTGCGGGGCCAAAAACCCCTCCGCGATATGCGCCCCGTGAGCTCTGAATTTTCGCTCGGTATCCAGCAGATTGGACACAGTCAGGTCATCGTCTCTCGGCGGAGCTTTATTGAAGTCGCGATATAATTTGACGGCAAACTCAAGGTAAGCATCATTCCCGGTCATGCGGTAGAGCGTGTCGAGCACTTCAAAAAAACCCACCGCATGACTCACGCCGCCGCTGGAACCGCTCACCGCGAAAGGATTTTTGTTCTCGTAGGCGCGGATTGATCGCTGAACGGCTCTCTCCACGGCCTCAAGTATGTTTTCATCGTCGGTATACCGGGAATATGCCAACATTCCCATCAGGATCCGACTCTGAGTCCACAATTCCCCGTTCTGACCTTTGTGCCTGTATCGATGATTGGGCTCTTCTCCCCGCGCGTACATGCCAATGTATCCGGATGGTCCTGTGCTTTGAAGGATGTTGTCAACCCAGCCTGTTGCCTTCTTTTTAACCGGCAAATGGTCGGTCAAATAAGACATACGGATTAACGAATCTTTCCAGTAGCCTTCATGTTCACCGCTCCACCAAGCTTTCAGCCCTTCATACTTTCTGCCGGATATTCGGTCCGACCGTACAAACAGCTCATGGGTGACCGTATGATTGATGTCCTTGTAGTGTCCCGTCAGCCCCTTCTTCATGTCCAGAAGCATCTGCTTGCGGATCCATCCTTCCGGTTTCACGGCTCCCGCGGGCAGTGTTCTGTATCTGTAGTCAATGGAAAGATCCTTCTCTGCAGCATCCTCCGCCTTTCCAACCCCCACGATCAATACTGCGCTTGCCAGCAGTCCGAGGAACATTACAACGTTCTTTGATATTCTCATAAAAACCTCTTAAATTGTGAAGGGGACCCAACCCGGCCTATCCAGTTATAGCGACCAGGGACGGGGATATGTGTTCTGATTGATGTCAATGCAACGGACGGATTCGTCCTTCTTCCCGCGAAAGATCTTCCCAGAGAGCCTCCATCGTTTCGAACTTCTCTTCCCGTGACATTTTCGTTAATTCTTCTCAGTTTATCATAAGTTTACCCAACTCTTTTTGCAATATGTATAAGTAATTGCTTTTTCAGGATTTTGTCAAGAAGGTTCTCTATAATAGCCTTGTATTCCTCGTAATAGCCCGTAACATTCTGGTGTGCCCAAGAATCCGCAAATGCATGGCAGGCGATACCGATTCGATATAAATCCTCTGTTGCTAAAGCCGCTTCCAGCATCCTGTCTGCGTTTTCACTGTTAGGGGGAGTCGTTAACCAGTGCATCTTCCCGTCTTTACGCCAAGCGCGCCGGTCTTGGGGTTCGCCCGGAAAAAAATGAAAAACCGGATAAATACAAAAGAGTTTGTGCTTAGGTTTAAGAATGTTCATGGTTTGACTGATATAATTGCAATACTCTGAAGCTTCCCCTTCGTTTTCAAAATTACTGTCTGGTTCTGGCCCTATGCCTCGTTGCTGTAGGATTCGGTCCCGCCCAGCCGCAAACAAACGCGGGCTGCGATAATCACTTTTTAATTTTATTTCTAAGCATATGGCCACATCTCCATCCATTGTGGTCTCTTTAAGTGCAGTATGTTCGTTTTCCCCCGCATAGAACATCGGCTTCCCAGGCACGTGAACCCGGCCATATGAGCACACCTTGGTTGGAGGCGGATACCAAAGCTCGCCAATTTTAAAAAATAACCTCCTATCCGTTATTTTTCGTGCTCGGAAAAGTTTTGGGAAACAAAAGGGAACCGTTCGCTTCACGAGTCCACTCATGAGTCTCCTGATCAAACACCGTTGCGTTTCCCGATCAGGTGGCGGAATGCTCCGAAGTTGATTGATTATGTCTTTCTTCGTTACCATGTTTTATATGTGGAAGATTGTAAGTGCCATCACATATCCCCTATCCCCGGATTATTATGGACCGATCCCTGGAGTGCCGGCGGCTTGACGCCGCTTTAATACGCCGCGACCCGGCGCGGCGGTGTGCGATTGCGAGAACCCCCCACGTTTTTTCGTTAGAACGCGAAATTGGCCTCAAAAACACGCTCTAATGGACCATATTGAGGATCTAAATGTGCACAACTATCTGGACGAGCGCGACTTCACAAATTGCGAAAGGGTTTTGCCCCCGAGTTATTGAAAAAACCCGGGTTATTGCAAATCATTCGGTACACCAGCTCAGCCCAAAAGGCTGCGGTTTTTCCAGATCGTCAAGATTCCAGAGATCACGGGGATATGACACTTCCAAGCCGTAGTGGCCCGTCTTGGGCAATGTAACAACCAGATGTTGCAAAGCGTGATATGAGCCAATTGATTGGGCCACAACCTCCGCTTGTTCCGTTCCTTCAGAGGATTGAAAACGGACTACCCGAAGTTTCAAATCACTGTACCGCTGCTCCCGCGCCCCCTTCATGTTCTTTTTATCGCCCGGATAACGATCAACGAACCACGTTAAAGTTGCAGTCAGCTTCCTGCCTTCTGACAATTCCTCGCCAATGACATACTGTCGTTTCTGATCAACCGAAAGTTTGCCCAGATGCCAGCCCACCGGAGCAATATCCGTTTCTCCCTCCTGCAGTCCGGTCGTTCCGGCCCGTCCGCCGTGCTCGGTATCGACAAACTGGTCAAATGCACGATCAAGATCCAAACGCCCGGCCCCCAGTTCCCAATCCAGAGCCTGTTCAGTGGTAATCACGCCCTGTTGGTTTTTGCTCTGGCCATTGTCCCAACCGGGTAATTTTTCAGCACTGTTCAACAGCACCGCCTTAATAACGCGGGCATCGGTGGCCGCTCTGGTATCGTAAAGCTGATGGGCGGCATCGACCAGAAGGGTGGCTCCACCGGATACCAGGGGCGCAGCGTAGCTGGTGCCGCGATGGGTTCCATACTTCGACGGGTTTTTCTTCCCCGCCATCGTCAAATCCTGCCCCGGGGCCATAATATCAACGCTGGCCCGCACTCCTTCAATCACTTCGTCTTTTCCGGCATGATAGAATTGGTCGGGGCCGTATCCGGAAATATCCATGCGGGACTGATACGGCGGGTCCGTATCATCCGATTCCAGTCCCCCGACGGTAATATTATTAAATCCCAGGGCGTTTCCCCTCACCCCATGGGCTGGCCCGGGAGGAATCGAGTGATAGGGACCTTCCGTAGCCCATTTTTTATGCTTCTTGTGAGTTGCGTTCCCTCCATTTCCGGAGGCGAAAACCACAACCGTCTGGGGATTACGTCCGATTATTGCATCCAGCCCTAGAGTCATACGATCCGTGGTGTGAGCTTCGGGGTGCAGTGTGTCCACAGTTTCATAGAACCCCACGCTATAATAACTCCAACTGCTATTTACCACGTCAGCCGTACGTTGTTCGGGGCCGACGCCCGTATCCAATGCTTTTCGATAGACAGCAGGAGCGACGGTGTAATGTTTTTTCCATTGTTCGGGGGCTTCTTCAATGGAAGGTAACATCGCCTTTCCATCCTCCACAGTTAACGGACGTGCTGCAATCGGGCCAGACCATAGTTTGGCCCCATACGCAATGCCAAACTGGTGATAATTATCGGGATACTGCGTGTCTTCCGGGCGCCCGCCCATCAGATGGGCTACCGTTGTTGCGTGAGTATTTGGTTGCCACGAGCCCTCATCCGTGGGAATATATGTTGTCACATGGCCGAGCGTTTCATGACCATTCCAGACCCGGTCTTCTACACAGGCCTGAATTGCCGTCTCTCCCGTAAATCCAGCCTCGTAAAACCTCTCCGCTCCGAGCAGCTTGTTGATGTTCACGCCGGTCGTTTTCGTTTCCCCGGCACTGTGGCTGCTGACTGCCGGAACCGGGGATAACTGCACCGAAAAAAGGAGCATCCCCAACACAAGGTACAATTTGAAATTTAAGAAGCGATAATTTTTACGGCTGAAGAACAACATATCGTTTTCGCTTTCATTGAAGTGATAGGGAATTGCTTATGCAAGCTATCTGCTATGTAAAATAACACCGGTGCATGAACATGCCAAAGACGGACCAAATTGGTACGACAGAGGGCAAATTTTGGCAAGTCAGGTGTAGTTCAAGCCTCCTCGTGCGGCACGCGAACGCGAATTGAGGTCAGCATTCTCAAGAGCGCAAATAAGGGATAAAATCAGGCTTCGGCGACGAATTTGAGATCGCGGGCGCGTATGAACGCTGCGTCTGCGCTTTTTAAGTAGCCGCTTGCGCCATCCATAGATACACCGTTCCGGTCTCCCAGCCAGTCCGCCCCGTCCAACAGTTCCAGATTCACAGGGTCCCCCCACCCCGCTCTGGTCTGTCGCAACACTGCCGCTGCCCTCATCAAACGGATAATAGGCAATCAGTCCCACCGGATACTGAGAAGGTTCACCCCCCCTTAGGCAAATGATACATCAACTCATTTATGTCTTCGGCTATGTCATCATCGGATCCGACCTGGCGCAAATAACGTTGTGTGCCCTCAGGATCGTCAACCCACCTATTATAACCGGCATTGTCTCCAGCTTCTTCGATCTCAATATAGCCGGGGTCAGAAAACTCCCAATAATGAGCCGCCGGACCATCGTCCAGTCCCCTTGCAGCAAAAAGCGTTGCCACTTGGTCCCAACTTTTATGAGGTATCCTATCAAATAACTCATACGCCCTTCGCACAGGGTTTGATGGGGGAAGATCCAGAATATCATGACCTGTATCCATACGCCCGATTTCCCAACCGGAAAAGATGATTTCCGTCGGCCAGTTGTTTATTGCCTCTATAGCCGCTTCATGCTCATATCGGCCTATATTGGACTCTAATCCTTCAGGAAACTGCCCGCCCATACAAACCCATTTTTTTACTTTCTGCTCCACCAGCTCCTGTCCATTAAGATCGCTGTGTGAATCCGGTTCGCTTGCGAGCAGATTCCGAAGGTTTGTCAAGTACCCAATGGTTAAAATTATTACACTGTGATCGGGTTGCGATGCCAGCAGCTTCCGGTATTGATCAACCGCACAAGGAGCCTCTTCCGCCGAGTCAAGTGTGCCGTCAAACTCTTCCGCAATAGTCTTCGCATAGGCTGAACTGCGATACTCTCCATCCCCCTTCAACCGGCCCAAAGGCAAATCAGGACGATTAAAATAAGAATTCACCCTGTCCGCACAAAGTGTACTCCAGGGATTTTCGGCCCCAACCATGACACCAAGAAGATCGATTTCACCACGATCCGCCAAAGCATGCAGCATCGCCAGCGCACCGACATCATCGACGTCAGATTCCATATCCGTATCAAGAATCAGAGGAACTGGCACAGGGGCCTGTCTCTCTTCCTGTGTTCCTCCATCAGGGGAAATATTTTTCCGCACGGAACCGCTTTCGCTGAGCCGCTTCCCGTCTTCTATCTCCGTGTCACTGCTTTTACCTTCGAAAGCCTTGGTAAAACCCATATCTTCCCCTTGTACAGTTCCAACACTTCCCACCATAAACACCGCAATCGCAACTGCTGCCAAAGATATCTTTTCCATCTTTTTCGAAACCTTCTTTTGTATTCTTCCGGCCCCACGGGTTCTTTATGCCTGTACACACCAGAGACACCTCCGGAGAATATGAAATAGGACCTCTGTCCTGTGAGTGATAAGTGATAGGGAATTGCTTATGCAAGCTATCTGCTATGTAAAATAACACCGGTGCATGAACATGCCAAAGACGGACCAAATTGGTACGA